>DRNA01000036.1 GCA_011322365.1 Aeromonadales bacterium
ACAAAAGAAAGCCAGAAAGCTTTTGTGGGCGAGGTCTCTTTACCCTGTCCTGCGACTATGCTCGCTAAAATGGGCATCATAGGAAAAACGCAGGGTGTAAAGGTTAAAGCAAGACCTAATAATAAGAACAGGCCTAAGGAGACCAGAATGCTGCTATTTTTTAAATAATTTGCTAATGCATTCTGGTTGGTAGACAGATCGGTTAAAGAATGGGAAGTTTCAGGCGTATCAGTGGCAGAACCAGAAATTTGTTCTGTTGTTGTCGAGGTATTGTTATTTGTGGATGTGCTGCCGGAAACCCCGGTGATAAAAGTTTTGGTCTTTTTGGCAGGTGTATAGCAAAGGCCGGCTTCTGCACAGCCCTGATATCGGGCGGTAAGTTTGATATCAGAGGTGATATTTGAAACCGGGATCTGTACTTCAACAAAATTGTAGTAGATCTCCATATCTTTTTCGGCAAATTCATCATAATGCATCTTTCCTTTGGGAAAGACAGGTTTACCCATTTCAGCACCTTCAACTTTAAATTTAAAGCGCTCCTGATACAGATAATAATTATCAGCAATTTTCCATCTGACCAATAGACGGTTATCAACCAGATCCGCAGAGAATTCAAAGGCTTTGTCTCTGTCGAGGAATTTGGGTTCACCATTATCCTGCTGTTGAACGGCATTTTCTGCCATCAACTTATCCAGAGCATTCTCAGCTGCATGTACAGTATTTGATGATATTAACGCTTGTGAAAACCAGCCACCGACGATAATAGAAAAAACTAATAACCACTTTTTCATAAAATATAATCCTGAAAGAAAAAACTAAAATGTAACTTTTTAATAAATAGCCACTTTAAACAGTAACTCTAATTTTTCGTATTTAAACTGGCATTTAACCAGTTTAAATACGACTGTGACCCCTGTGTTATCGGTAAGGCCAAGATTTCCGGTACTTCATAGGGATGATGCTTTATTATAAATGATTCAAGCAACTGAAATAGATGTTGCTCGGTTTTAATCAACAACAAGGACTCGTCACATTGTTCAATGTTACCTTGCCATTGATAACTCGAAGAAATTGCAGGTAAAACATTTATACAGGCAGCAAGCTTGTTATCCAACATACCTTTAATGAACTTATCCCGTTCGCCCTGAAGCGGATAAGTACACATAATTACCAGTGCATGGGTTGACGTTGTCGGTTCTGGATTTACTTGCATTGTTATTGGTAACGTATCATTTTATTGTTTCAGTTGCCGCTATTCTAGTGACATATCTTGATAGTCTAATAGCTTAGCAGTAAAACGGGTTTTTTTCGTATTTCGGCAGCGTTAGAAGCATAATCCGTGTGTTAGTTCACAGTGAAATTGAGAAATATAGTCATGTAGTTACCGATTCAGCTAGTAGTAAAGCAGTGTTTTCCAACCATTTACAGCGATGTGATGTCTTGTATTCCACTTTTTTGCCCTCATTAATGGGCTAATCCTCTTGAAAAATTCAGGACATAGTTGTGATCTGGTTATTAGTTATCTTATTGTTTCCCCTGCTTGAAATATCGGTTTTTATCGATATGGGTCGCGCACTTGGGGCTGGTCCGGTGATTTTGCTCACTATTGGTACGGCTATCTGGGGTATGGCAATGGTAAGAATTCAGGGTATGGATACCTATAAACGAATGCAGCAGTCTATGGCGCGGGGTGAGACACCGGCCTTTGAGATGATTGAAGGTACTCTGTTGTTAATCGCAGGCTTTTTTCTACTTTTACCTGGTTTTATTACTGATGCCATGGGCCTTGTATTGCTAATCCCGCCGGTCAGAAAATGGTTGGCATTAAAGAGCTTCCAGTCACCATCAGGCTTTCAGAGCCGTTTTATTGTTATGGGGCAAACCAGAAAAGAGGATTCTAGTAACTCAGAAAATACTAAAAAAGGACGCACTATTGATCAGGATGATGATCATTCCTGAATATACCCATAATTTTTTAAATTTTATACTTTTTTACCCTTGAAGCGGTTAAGTTGATCCCCATATTACCACTACCCGCGGTTTCGGCCGCAGTTTTTTACTATTTAATTAATAATCAGGAGATTGGATTAATGAACATTCGTCCATTACATGATCGTGTTGTTGTAGAACGCCAGGAAGAAGAAAAGACTTCTGCTGGAGGTATTGTTTTGCCTGACAGTGCTACCGAAAAACCCAGTAAAGGTAAAGTGGTTGCTGCAGGAAACGGAAAGATTACCGAAAACGGTGACGTAAGACCACTCGACGTAAAAGTTGGCGATTTGGTGCTTTTTGGTAAATATTCAGGTACTGAAGTAAAAGTTGATGGCGTTGATCTTCTGGTCATGCGTGAAGATGACATTATGGCTGTAATCGAAGATTAATCTTCGACCAGGCTGACCCTAATCAAAATTTGAAAGAAATAAATAAAGAGGAAAAATCATGGCTGCAAAAGAAGTACGTTTTGGAGATGATGCTCGAAGTCGTATGGCCCGTGGAGTAGATGTACTGGCCAATGCGGTAAAAATCACTTTAGGCCCTAAAGGTCGAAATGTTGTATTAGATAGAAGTTTTGGTGCACCAACCATCACTAAAGATGGTGTTTCAGTGGCCAAAGAAATCGAATTTGAAGATAAGTTCGAAAATATGGGTGCACAGATGGTAAAAGAAGTTGCTTCTCAAACCTCTGATGTTGCTGGTGACGGTACCACTACTGCCACAGTATTAGCCCAGGCAATTGTAAATGAAGGCCTGAAGTCTGTTGCTGCGGGTATGAATCCGATGGATCTCAAGCGTGGTATTGATAAGGCTGTTATAGCAACGGTTGAAGAGTTGAAAAAACTTTCTATCCCTTGTAAAGATGACAAAGCTATCGCCCAGGTCGGCACGATTTCAGCCAATACTGATACCAGTATTGGTAATATTATCGCTGAAGCCATGGGCAAAGTGGGTAAAGAAGGTGTTATCACCGTTGAAGAAGGCAGTGGTCTGGATAATGAACTGGATGTTGTTGAAGGTATGGAATTTGACCGTGGTTATTTATCGCCTTATTTCATCAACAATCAGGACAGCATGTCTGTTGAAATGGATGCACCTTTCATATTAATTGTTGATAAGAAAATTTCTAATATCCGTGAATTACTACCCACGTTAGAAGCGGTAGCGAAAGCAGGTAAACCACTGGTTATTATTGCTGAAGATGTTGAAGGTGAAGCATTGGCAACACTGGTAGTCAATAATATGCGCGGTATCGTTAAAGTGGCAGCAGTTAAGGCGCCAGGTTTTGGTGACCGTCGCAAAGCCATGTTGGAAGATATTGCCGTCTTAACAGGTGCTACTGTCATCTCTGAAGAAGTGGGATTGAACCTGGAATCTGTTGAACTGGAACAGTTAGGTACAGCTAAGCGTGTAGTGATTTCAAAAGATAACACTACCATTATTGATGGCGCTGGTAACAGCGATAAAATTGAAGCACGTGTGGCTATGATTCGTCGTCAGATTGAAGAAACTTCTTCTGATTACGATAAAGAGAAACTTCAGGAACGCGTCGCCAAACTGGCCGGTGGTGTAGCACTAATCAAAGTAGGTGCTGCTACCGAAGTTGAAATGAAAGAAAAGAAAGCCCGTGTTGAAGATGCATTGCATGCAACTCGCGCAGCGGTTGAAGAAGGTGTGGTTGCCGGTGGTGGTACTGCGCTTATTCGGGCTCTGAGTAAAGTCGATGGACTCGAAGGTGATAATGAAGAACAGACAGTTGGTATTCGTTTAACCTTACGAGCCATGGAAGCTCCTATGATCCAGATCGCAACCAATGCAGGTGTTGCCGGTTCAGTGATTGTGGATAAGGTGAGAGCTGGCGAAGGTAACTTTGGTTATAACGCGGCGACCGGTGAATATGGTGACATGATCGAAATGGGTATTCTTGACCCCACAAAAGTGACTCGAAGTGCATTACAACATGCCGCTTCAGTTGCCGGGTTGATGATTACTACAGAAGCCATGATTGCTGACTTACCTAAAGATGAAGCCCCTGCAATGCCTGATATGGGCGGTATGGGTGGTATGGGTGGAATGGGCGGCATGATGTAGTCTGTCCCCACTTATTGACAACCTGGTGTTGTTTAAAAAAGGTCTCGCAAGAGGCCTTTTTTTATGCCTGAAAAGGAGTCTTCAACCCGCTTTATTTACAACTGTTTACTAATATACGGTGTATCTTGAGCCTTAATTTTGCTATGGTCGCGGATTATTTTGATGAATAACAGAATTCAGGTAAACGTATGAAATGGTTAAAAATAGGATTACTGCTGATTGTAACTCAGTTTCTGCCCTATAGTAGTGTGTGGGCGAAAAGTGATCCTCATCAGGCACTACTTAAGGTAATGGACAATTATTTTGAAGAATCACTGCAATATAATCCTGTAAAAGCCATGTTTATGGGTGATTACCGCTTTAATGATAAATGGGTAAATGACCTCTCTGATAATTTTTTGAAAAAATCACATGCCTTTAATGAAAAATACCTGGCTCAGATTAAAGCCATTGATAGAAAGTCATTATCTCCTGAAGATCAAAATAGTTACGATCTTTTTCTATGGGATCGACAGATTGTTAAAGAAAGTGAACAGTTTCCCAGCGAATTACTACCCATCAATCAGTTTTCCAGCACAGCTAACTTTTTTGCACAATTAGGTTCTGGGCAAAGTGCTCAGCCATTTAAAACCTTGAAAGATTATAAAGATTTTTTGAAACGTATTGATGGTTTTATCGCCTGGATAGATACTGCAGAAATGCGTATGAAACAGGGTATGAAGTCAGGAATAGTGGCTCCACGGTCACTGATGGTTAAAGTGGTTCCACAGTTATCATCCATGTTGGTTGATGATTATACAAAAAGTATTTTCTGGATGCCCATTAATAACTTACCTGCAACCATTGAAGGGGATGATAGAACTGCAATTACCAAAGCATACAGGGAAGCTATTGTAAATAAGCTCATTCCGGCCTATCGAAAGCTCAGAGATTTTGTCAAAAATGATTACCTGCCAGAAACACGCAAAACTTCAGGTTTATCGGCGCTGAAAGGTGGAAACAGATGGTATCAATGGTTTATAAAAATGCACACCACTACCGAAGATTTAACTGCAGAGCAAATCCATAAAATCGGGCTGGATGAAGTGGATCGAATTCATCGAGAAATGGAAGATGTGAAAAAGCAGTTAAAGTTCAAAGGCACCTTACAGCAATTTTTTAAACACTTACAAACCGATGACAAGTATTATTTTAAAAATAATAAAGCCGTCATGGCACGCTACCAACAGGAAAGAAAGCGTGTTGAAAAAGTGTTACCAAAATATTTTGATAAAATGCCAAAAGCTCCTTTTGAAATTCGTCCGGTGGAAAAATTCAGGGCACAGTCGGCAGCCGGTGCGTCCTACGAAGCCGGCACACCGGATGGTAAAAGGCCAGGTATTTTTTATATCAATACTTTTAATTTGAAAGCACAGCCAAAATTTGGTGTAGAAACCCTGTTTTTACATGAAGCAGAGCCGGGACATCATTTTCAGATCTCATTAGCACAGGAGCAGACGCAACTGCCTAAATATCGTCGCTTTGCCAATTTTACCGCCTTTGCCGAAGGCTGGGCGTTATATGCAGAATCTATTGGAAAAGAAATGGGATTATTTACCGATCCACTGCAATATTATGGCCGTTTGAGTGATGAGTTATTACGTGCCATGCGTCT
>DRNA01000037.1 GCA_011322365.1 Aeromonadales bacterium
GCCCCCTGTTATGGATAGATATTTCGTACACAAACACAAATTTTTCCTGAGCTGGTTCAGATTGTTCCGGTAGATACTGTGTTTCTACCGCGATTGCTATTTCAAATTTGGCTAATGCTGAACTCATGGTTCGCTCAATCAGTTGGAAGTGGATGCCCACTTTATCCTAAATAAAAATTTCTTTCAAAGGCTGCTATCGGGTACACTGAAAATTATTCTTTTTTAGTGTTCAGGAGCGCTTATAAATGAAGAAAACGGTATTAATCACAGGAGCAAGTTCCGGCTTCGGTGAAGCCATAGCTCGGCGTTTTGCAGAAATGGGGTTTTCTCTGGTACTTGCAGCCAGACGACTTGAACGCCTGCAGCAACTCAGTGAATCGCTTCCGGTTAATTGTTTTTTAATTCAATTAGATGTACGTGACCGAAAAGCGGTTGAACGGGCTATTGATGATCTACCCGATGAATTCTCAACTATTGATATCCTTATTAATAATGCAGGACTGGCCCTGGGGCTTGGACCCGCCCATGAAGCCGATCTGGATGACTGGGATACCATGATTGATACCAATATCAAGGGGCTGACATATGTAACCCGTGCCGTACTACCGGGCATGGTAGCACGCCAGAGCGGACATGTAGTCAATATGGGCTCTATTGCAGGAGACTGGCCCTATCCCGGTGGTAATAGCTACGGCGCCAGCAAGGCATTTGTGAAACAGTTTTCCCTTAATCTGCGAGCCGATCTACAGGGTAAAAATGTGCGCGTGACCAATATTGAACCCGGTCTCGCACAAACGGAATTTTCTGTAGTACGTTTTCATGGCGATCAGCAAAAAGCAAACAGTATCTACGAGGGATTAAAGCCGTTATTACCCGCTGATATTGCAGAAACTGTGATCTGGGCAACCAGCCTGCCCGAGCATGTGAATATTAATCGTATTGAAGTGATGCCTACCTGCCAGTCGTTTTCACCATTAGCCATTGCTCGTTAGAGCCTGAGGCTGATTTATGTGGAATATCCTGCTGGCTATACTGTTATTTCCGCTACTATTGGTAGAAGCATTAATTGTAAAAAAACAAACACCACGTTTAGCCGAAGCACCAGGAAAACGTAAGGGAAAATGTGACCAGCTAGATCAACCAGCGCTAAAGCTGCTTTTTCTGGGCGATTCTGCCGCTGCGGGCGTAGGAGCTTCAAACCAGAGCAGGGCATTATCCGGGCAAACACTTTTATATTTGCAACAGCAGTTTAATATACACTGGGTTCTGTGGGCAAAATCAGGAGCTGATAGTAGACAAACCCTGGCTATGCTATCTAAAAAAGAACCTCAGGCTTTTGACTGCATAGTCATTTCCCTTGGGGTAAATGATGTTATTTCATTCACCTCAAAAAAGCAGTGGTTGCATACTACTCAGCGCTTAATTTCACTTTTAGGAAAACAGTTTGCTGCTCAACAGATTATCTTTACTGCCATACCACCTCTGCACCATTTTCCCGCTCTGCCTCAACCGTTACGATTTATCCTGGGTAACAGAGCCAGACAATTCAATCAGGCACTGGATTGCCTTTGCCAGCAACAACAACAATGTCAGTTATTAAAGGTCTCTTTTGGTAAGGATCGTTCTTTTTTTGCTGAAGATGGCTTTCATCCGGGTGAAAAAGGTTATGCTGTTTGGGGGCAACAGCTTGCTGGACTGATAAAAAAGGGCTAAACCTGTATGCTAAGCCTGTAAATAATGCAACATTATTTACGGTGTGTGGTATTTCTGGATTTCTTACGGCGACGATTTTTACCGGGTTTTCGGCTTTTATGAGGCTTACCGCCGGCTAACTGGCGTTGGTACGCCGATAACATCGGGAGTAATTCTTTCATGGCCTTTCGGTAAACATCCCGTTTAAAGGTGACCACTCGACGGGCGGGATACCAGTAACTCACCCATTGCCAACCGTCAAATTCCGGTTTTTCGTGGGTGGCAAAATTGAGTTTGGATTCATCGCATTTCATGCGCAGCAAAAACCAGCGCTGTTTTTGTCCAATACATAACGGTTTGGAATGCTGTCTTATCAATTGTTTCGGCAATCGGTATTTTAACCAGTTTTGAGTGAAGCCGATAAGATGAACATCATCTCTTTCAAGACCAACTTCTTCGTATAACTCACGATACATGGCCTCTTCCGGGGATTCACCCTCATCCACTCCACCCTGTGGAAACTGCCAGCTGTCCTGTCCAAAGCGACGGCACCAGCAAACCTGTCCTTGCCGATTAGTGATAATGATTCCAACATTAGGCCGATAGCCTTCCGAATCAATCACTGATCTATCTCATCTAATTCGTTTTCTTCATTCTTCCACAGCTTGAGCAATCTGGCAATTCATATAATGATATTTTAGCTTTTTAATATGATAAACTGCTTTTACTATGTATTTTATCCCCTACTCCACTACTAATGCCCAATAA
Source organism: Aeromonadales bacterium (assembly GCA_011322365.1). GTDB lineage: Bacteria > Pseudomonadota > Gammaproteobacteria > Enterobacterales > DRNA01. Next base: position 2,461 of record DRNA01000037.1, read on the forward strand.
TGACCGCTTTGAACAATTACAATCTGCCCTGAAGCAGGTTGCCGGTTGTACCCTGGGGGAAGTAGCATATTCACTGAAAATTCCGGTACCACCGAATCTGTTAAAAAACAAAGGCTGGGTGGGTCAGTTAATTGAAACAGCGCTCGGTGTTGAAAATAATTCACGTCCTGAACCGGATTTCCCTGAACTGGGTATTGAACTTAAAACACTCCCCATTAATGCTCAGGGCAAACCTAAAGAATCGACCTATATCTGTGTCGCTCCGTTAACCCAACTGGCTAATTTGAGCTACGAAAGCTCAGTTGTGGGTCAGAAACTGGCTCATGTACTCTGGCTGCCCATAGAAGCAGAATCAACCATTCCATTAGCCGAACGTAGGATCGGGCAAGGTATTTTCTGGCAACCAAATGCTGAAGAATTTGCACAATTGAAAACTGATTTTAACGAAATTACCGATCAGATAGCTCTGGGCGAAGTTGAAAACATCACCGCTCACCAAGGGAGCTATTTACAGTTACGCCCCAAAGCGGCCAATTCCTCGGCTCTGACTGAGGCAACTTCACCAGATGGTGAAAGCATGATGACATTACCCAGAGGATTTTATTTACGCCCCGGTTTCACACAAAGAATTTTACAACATTATTATTAAGAGAAAAAATTAATTTTGCAAAATAATACCAACCGAAATATCTGGATGCTGGGCTGGGTCAGTTTTTTTACTGATTTAGCCAGTGCCATGATTAAACCCATGATACCGATTTACGTGGTGCTGGTGCTTCATCAGGGCGTGGATAAACTTGGCATAGTGGTGGCTGTTTCTACCTTTATTTCTTTTTTTCTGCGTTGGCTGGGTGGATGGCTGAGTGATCATTTTGGTCGTAGTAAACCTTTTTTAATTTTGGGTTATGGTCTTTCTTCTATTATGAAACCATTAATCGGCTTAGCAGGCTCCTGGCAAATAGTAGCCGTTTTCAGTGGAGCAGAAAGGCTGGGAAAGGCGCTGCGATCAGCGGCTAAAGATAAACTTATTTCCCTTTCGAGCCAGAATAAAAAACAGGGAAGGGCTTTTGGACTTCATAAAACCCTGGATGTTTCAGGTGAAGCACTGGGTGCACTGGTTGCATTCGCTATGCTTTTTTATCTGGGTCAGAGTGAACTCTGGATCCGAACAATATTTTACTGGACACTACTGCCTTCATCCATCGCTATGCTGGTATTATTATTTTTGGTGAAAGATAGAACTAGCAGGCATTCCCAGGCACCAATATCCGCTGGCGAATCTCATCAAACCAGCCAGACTAATGAGCCCTTAAATCGGCTGTTAAAACTCAAATTGTTATTATTTTTTGCAGCTAATTTTTTAATGGTTAGTGAATCCTTTATGTTAATCAGGGCCCATGAAGCTAAAATTCTGGTGATGTATCTTCCACTACTTGCTGTTGCCGGAACTTTAACCCAGGCTTTTTTATCCTATTATGTCGGAAAATCTGCCGATGACCGGGGCGATGAAACGGTATTGCTCTGGGGCATTGCCTCGGGACTAATCTCGCTGATTTTATTGGGCCTGGGAACAAAGTTGTTTGTCATAATGGGATTTATTTTTCAAGGGGTTTTTATGGTGACCACTTTAAATGCACTGCGTATGCGTTTGGGGAAATTCACTTATGGAAAGGGAAAAATTTATGGCTGGTTTTACGCCATTAATGCCCTGGTCACCGCCAGTGGCGCCTTGTTAATGGGCGGGTTATGGGAGAAATTTGGCGGCACTACTACACTCAACCTGTTTGCAGGTTTCTACGCACTTTGTTTACTTATTTACATTTTATTAAGAAAGCACTATCAGCAATCAACAATTTGAATGATTATTCAATTGCTTGTCGTTGATGTAATTGTAACTGCTTTAATAACCATTGGCTTGATTGAATTTTCTGCTCTTTTTCACATTGTATAAAATAGGGCTTGCCGCTCATACTACTTCCAGTCGCCGCTTTTTTGATGAAATCCTCAGCTGTGTTAATTTCATCTGCATAATATCGCCATTTCTTTTTTAGATGGCGGACCGCCTCTTTTGGTGAGTGTGTCGCTCCGTTTCGAATGAATTCACAGCTGGATTTTTCCATTGTGTCTAATAGATAATTAATATCTTCATTAACGGTAAAGGCTTGTACAGAACCCGACACCATGATTATCAGTAAAAATAGATATTTCATTTTGACCTTCCCTTTTTATTTTAGCGTTTGAGCTATTCAATGAACAATAGTTCCACAAAAATCATTCTGGCCAGAATATTTTCAAATCTTTGTGTAAACAGTCTATTTCAATCGGCGTTTCTCCCAGCAACTCACCATCCGGGGAAAGTTTCATCGGTTTGTCTGTAGTGATTTTTATTTTTTTTGCCTGAAAGGTTTCTATCTCATCAAATTGAGTATGCTCGCCTTTAAAAATACTGGGGAAAACTTTTAATATTTTAAGTCTTGAAATTTTATTTAATAAGGTAATATCTAACAGGCCATCATCAAGTTCGGCAGCTGGCGCCATAAGAAAAGTAGTGCCGGTATAGCGGGAGTTGGATACTTCCACAAACACATTCTCACGTTGTATTTTGTGACCATCCATTTCAATAGTCAGGGGATAGGTTTTCAGTTGCGCTAAAGAGGTAAAGACCGCAAGAATATAGGCGGCATTGCCCAGTTTTTTATATTTAATCGACGCTTCATTGACTTCAGAGACAAATCCAAAACCGACAATATTCAAATAATAATATTGTTCTGTCGCCGTTTTAAAACGGGCCACGTCAATTTCACGAATATGCTTTTTCAGTAAGTAATCAATGGCCTTTTTCCAATCTCCCGGTGCCAGCCCCATATCCCGGGAAAAGGCATTACCAGTACCATTAGGCACAATGGCAAAGGGAGGCTTTGATTGGCTATTGTTTTGGGAATGGTTTTCATAATAACCATTAAGTACCTCAAACACGGTGCCATCTCCACCTGAGGCAATCACCACATCATAACCACTGAAATCTGCCTCTCGACATAACTCAACACCATGTCCCTGATGAGTAGTGAGCAATATCTCAGCGTCTATGGCATTTTGTTGTAAATAGTCTCTAAATATCGGCAATAACTTACCCGCTCGACCGTGTCCTGCATGAGGATTATAAATAACGAGTGCTTTCAAGACTATTTTCCTGCGGCTTCGGTCATTATGTGGCTAACTTTTTTGAAAGATAGCATATCCCTGCAGACATCTAAATTTTAAATTCCTGTTTCTGTCCTCACTACAGCGGCCTGTTCTCACAATTACCTGCTACAAATCGTTACAAATTCTCTGGTGAAATTTCCCTGTAGCTTTAACAATTTTGCTTTGAATAGGTTAAGATATCGTAAATGGTTGCCACAAAATTAGTATTTATTTGTAAAAGGACTCCCTCATGACTGAACAGATCTCAAAAGTATTGGTTGTTGATGATGATATGCGCCTGCGCCACCTGTTGGAGCGTTATTTTAAAGAACAGGATTTCTACGTTAGAACCGCTGCCGACAGTACGCAGATGGATAGGCTACTGGAACGTGAAAATTATAACATTATGATTCTGGATTTAATGCTACCGGGTGAAGACGGGCTTTCAATCTGTAAACGTTTACGTTCACAGGGCAATAAAATGCCCATTATCATGCTCACCGCCAAAGGGGATGAGGTAGATCGGATTATTGGGCTTGAATTGGGTGCTGATGATTATCTGGCCAAACCGTTTAACCCACGGGAATTACTGGCTCGCATCAAAGCCGTACTCAGAAGGCAGGTGGCAGAGGTCCCTGGAGCTCCGAGTAAAGAAGAACAACTGGTTGAATTCGGTGGCTTTAAACTTAACCTGGCCACACGCGAAATGTGGCAGGGCGAAACACCCATTACCCTCACCAGTGGTGAATTTGCTGTGCTTAAAGCACTGGTCACACATCCGCGAGAACCTTTGTCTCGGGATAAACTGATGAATATGGCCAGAGGCCGAGATTATAGTGCGTTGGAGCGTAGCATTGACGTACAGGTTTCTCGTTTAAGACGTCTGGTTGAAGAAGATGCGGCCAGTCCCCGATATATCCAGACCGTCTGGGGCGTCGGCTATGTCTTTGTACCCGATGGCGAATCTTAGGTCCTTTTGTGAAGTTATATCCGCGTAGTGCTTTTGGCCGTATTGCCGCACTGATTGCTATTTTATTACTCATCAATCAACTGATTTATTATTTTTCTGTCAGTATTTATATTATCCGTCCCCATTGGCATCAGGTGGTTAATCTGCTGGCCTCTGAAGTCAAAATTGTCTTTCTCGATCTGGAAAATGGCATCCCTAAAGATGTCAGCAAGGCCTTTACTACTACCACCGGCATTAAAGTGTACGACGAATTAGGCGCCAAATATGCCGGCCTTGATAATGCCGTTTATTATAAAAGTATCTCCGATGAAATGAGCGAAGCATTAGGCCAACCCACCGAAGTTCGTCTACAGGAAGGGAAACAACTTTTTGCCTGGGTAAAAGCACCTGTCAAACAGGATTTGTGGGTGAAATTGCCCATGGCTCAGCTCAACGATCAATATCCTCCCCAATTACTCATTTATCTAACGGCTATCACTTTATTAAGTGTGCTGGGTGGATGGTTATTTGCCCGTCAAATCTCTCGCCCTTTAAGACGCTTACAATTTGCCGCCAGAGAACTTGGCAGAGGAGACGAACCGGGTAATCTTAAAGAACAGGGCTCTTCGGAAATGATCGCAGTTACCCGAGCTTTTAACCAGATGGCACAGGATGTTCATCAACTCGAAGAAGATAGAACCTTATTACTCGCCGGTATTTCACACGATTTGCGCACACCCCTAACCCGTATCCGCCTGGCTACCGAATTTTTACCCGATAATGATGCAGATATCCGCGATGGCATTATTCGTGATACAGAAGATATGGATGCCATCATCCAGCAGTTTATCTCCTATGTTCGGGACGGTAGAGATGAACCCCGGATCTGGCAGGATCCCAATAAACTGATTGAACAGGTCATCGAATCCTTTAATAGCAGTGGTCGGGTGGAATCTCACCTGAAACCCTTGCCAAACCTGAAGTTACGCACCCTCGGTGGCAAACGTATGATCGGCAACCTGATACAGAACGCACTACGATA
>DRNA01000038.1 GCA_011322365.1 Aeromonadales bacterium
CCCGGCATTTATTTTTTCTACTATTGCTATCATTTTTATCAGTAGAGCTACTGATGTCCCGGAGAGAAAAATAAAAGAAAAATTCAAGCAGGGGTTATTGGAACTGGATTAATTACAAACTTAAACAGAGAAAAAGAAAAAAGGGCAGAGGTTAATCTGCCCAAAGGTTTGTGGAAGGGAAAGGGATATTCAGTGATTAGTTAAACAACACACTGAATGCAATGGTAGTAAACTCATTATTCTGCTCATCAAATCGACCAATGGCGGCTGTTTTTAATACTAACAAGCCATTGTCCAGTTCAACCTGCACAGCCCGACTAAAGTCAGCCATGTTGTGATAGACAGTAATGGCTCTATCACCAGCGTGTTTAATGGCATACACACTTCTATCATTAGTCGCTGGTTTAATAGTGAATGCGGTATCTGATGAAACATTAATGGCAGGGATACCGGCTATTTTGACAAATGCAATGGCATTACTGGTATTGATGACAATAGAATCAGCGTTTAATTCGGTAAAGGCATCAGCACTACCACCTCTCCATCCTGCTGCGAAGGCAGAAGCTCTGCGGTCAATTGCCAGATCAGAGACGGTTTTAGCAATGTAGTCTGCTGGAGCTGCACCGAAGTTGTTGAAGAAACCTCGTACTCTTAACCAGTCATTTTGTGCTACAGAACTTAAAGTCAGTGTTTGTGTATCAACTTCAAAATTAGCGCTATCCACGTCATTAGCTGGATCGATACCGGTACCGGTGAAATCGAATATTCTTACTGGACGACCATTGATTCGTGTCAGATGCATTTGCAGCGGTTGGGCTTGAGTCACCTGTCCTTTAACACTATTTAAACGCAATCTGGCAAAACCTTCACTGGTATCGAGTGTGTTTGAACTATTGTCCAATGTGCCCGTAGCGATAATTCGGCTACCCACTGAAACGCTGTCTTTATCCAGGTCAACATCTGATCCTAACTGCTTTGTAACCGTGGTGGTATCAAACAGGTTAACCAGGATAACATCTCTGAAGGTTACACTATTACCACCAATTTCTGCGTGAGCACCGCGGACGGTGAGTGTATCACCACTTCGAGATACTACCACTCCACGCACCACATCACTGTTATTCCATGGAACGCTGGTACCGGCATAAACTTCATTAGCTACAAAGGTTCTGTCAGCTGTAAAAACCTGACCTTGAATAATAATGGGCTCACCTGCTGACAGAGTTGCCAGTTGATTAAGACCATCCATGCCTGAGAAAGACTCGCCATTGATTTCATATTGTGTCTCATCATTAGCCTGAGCCTGTAATTGACCAAAATCGCCCTGTCGAAGATGGAACGGCCTGATATCAATAGTAATTAAATTATTGGTAGTATCAACATTGTTTAATAACCCGCGAGCTCGGTGGTCGCGCTCATCAATCAGATCAGCTGTTGCCAGAAGGAAGGGTTCAACTTCAACCTGTGCAGGGTCAAAACCTAAGATGGTATTACTGGCAGCCAGATCAAAATCAACCGTTAAAAAGGCAATTTTTCCTTTTGTTATTCTAACTGAATCGTTCTCACCCAACTTTACATCTAATGCAAACTGCGATAACGGAGAACCGTCAGCATCAACGGCAGTAGCAGCATAACTATTACCCTGATCGTCCTGGATAACTATTTCTGCGTTAGAGTAATCCAGATTTAAGGTTATTTTGTTATACACACCTTCGGGAAGTGTAATGACAGAAAAAAACTCTGAAAGATCGGTGTAATCGGCAAAATTTATTCTGGAATTAACAGGTGTTGTTTCCACTACAGTACCATTTACTTTGGTAAGTTGAATGGAATTTACATCTACGGTATAACTTAAAAAATCCCCATCAGCATCGGTGATAACCAGACTGAATTTACCAGTGGGATCCGGGCCTTTAACCGGTTCTGGTTCGGGGCTTGTGCTACCACCACAAGCTGACAACAAAATGGCCAGCAATCCGATGGAAAAAAACTGTTTTATTGATTTCATGTGTACTCTCCTGAATGAATGAAATTATTGGAATAAAAACTAATTGTTTTGCTATGGAGAGTTAAACGGGTAGGTCAAAGCCTGGTTGACACGAAAATAAAATAAATTTCATCTTATCAGATTTTTTAAGTTACGAGTTTAGAG
>DRNA01000039.1 GCA_011322365.1 Aeromonadales bacterium
ATCTCGGTTGAACGGGTTAAAAAAACAAAAGCCGCCAGCAATAATGCAGAAATACTGACGCCTTTTACCACGGCAATAAAAGCTTCTGCGCCCATAAAACGAACTACGGCACGATACAGGCCAAAACGTAAAAATATTAACACGCTGGATAATGCTGTTCCTGCATAGACCAGGAGCTCCTGCCAGCCGGTTGTATAGGGAATATCTCCCCAGCGAAAAGCAATGGCCAGCCACAGGGCAAGGGGCAGCCAGATCAGATCGGCGGTGACCATAAGAAATTGTTTAAAATGACGGGAAACTTCTTCTTTATCAGACATAAAAAAATTTTAGCATGTTTAACCGGGCAATTACATATCTGTAAAAATCAGCACCCAGGGTTAAACAACAGAGGTATTAATGAGAAACCCCTTCCCTGTGCAAAACTTTTAAAAAAGTCAGCCAGAGAATTTTGATATCAAACAGAAAAGACTGCTTATGCAGGTATTCTTCATCCAGGGCAACTTTTCGCGGTATTGGCAACTCATCACGCCCATTAATCTGAGCCCATCCTGTTAAACCTGGGAGCAGTTTATGAATACCCTTTTCAGTACGCAGGGCAATTAAATCATCCTGGTTAAACAGAGCCGGCCTTGGACCGACAAAACTCATATCACCCTTGAGAATATTCCACAATTGAGGTAATTCATCCAGACTGGACTTACGTAGAAACTGCCCTATGGGGGTTAATACACTTTGCGGATCCTGCAAAAGATGAGTGGCAACTGCCGGAGTATCTGTTTTCATACTTCGGAACTTGGGCATTTTAAAAATCTTATTCTCTCGTCCTACACGGTCAGACCAGTATAAAGCAGGCCCCGGTGAAGTCAGCCTTACAAGAATAGTGGTTATTATTATCAACGGTAATAATAACAGTCCGGCAATAACAGACAGCACAATATCAAATAAACGCTTGCTCAATTTACTACCATTTTACGTAATTGTTTATCCATACTGGTTACCGGTTGCCAGTCTAATAAGGTTCGTGCTTTGGAGTTATCCACCTGTAAAGAACCGAACAATCTGTCCGTGACAGCCTGTTTCCCCAGTATTTTTGCAGCAAAAATCATCCATGACACCGGTAAAGGTATCAATATTATCTTTGAGTGCATAGCCTTAGCAACCTTCGTCAATAACTCAGTTGTAGAAACATCTTCACCATCCGAAATAAGAAAAATTTCATTGGCCGCTGTAGGTTTTTTAATACAAAAGTCTATAAAACTCAGTAGATTATCCAGGGCCACCAATGAACGTTTATTATGAACAGCGCCAAAAGGCAAAGGAATACCTTTAGCAATCCATGACATCATGGTAGCAAAATTACCTTTAACACCCGGCCCGTAAACCAGGGGCGGACGAATAATCACCGTTTCAAGGCCTGTTTGTTTACTTAAAACCAGTAACTGCTGTTCTGCTTCGTATTTGGACTGAGCATAAGGGTCCTGAGGAGATGCTTGATCCTTCTCAGAAAAAGGCATGACATCTGTTTGTTCACCATTAACTTTAATGGAACTTAAATAAACAAACCGCCTAACACCAGCGTCAGCAGCCTGCCTGGCCAGATTTAAAGTCCCTGCAGTATTGACGGAACGGAAAGCTGCCAGAGGATCAGCAACTGTCTCTTTCATAACATGTACCCGAGCCGCCAGATGAACAACGGCATCCACATCTTTTAAAGCCGTCTGCCATTGAGTATGTTTATTAATGTCTCCAACAGCAAAATGATTTTTTTGCCCCTTTAAGTTTCCAGGTAGCTGGCGATAAGTATACACAATATCGTAATCAAACTTCTCCAGATACAGAGCAAGGGAGCGACCAACAAAACCATTACTGCCAGTGATTAATACTTTTGCCAAAATCGCCTCTGTTTTTAATATGATACCGTTAACTATTATGTAGTTAACAAGTTAAGTAATGAATTAATAATACGTTCTTTATTAAAGGTAATATCCGTCAGTTGTTCACAATTTTGACTAAATTGAGCCAACAACTGTTTGTCCGCATCAATACATTGCTTAAAAGCCGTTGTTATGGCATTAATATCATCCGGTTCTACAGCGAAGCCCAGTTTATTATCCTTAACCAGGTCGGCTGCATCACCACTAATAACTGCAAGTATCGGCTTTTTTGCAGCAATATAAGTCTGAACTTTAGCTGGAACCGTCAGGGAAAAAATCGGTTTATTAATGAGTGATACAATCAGAAAGTCACTGGCATTAAAATATCGATACATTTCATCCCTTGGCTGTCTGCCCCAGAAAATCACATTTTCAAGCTTATTTTCTGCTACCCAGTCACGTAATATCGGCACATAAGAGCCATCCCCAACTAGGTTTAACTGCGCTTTTTCCTGATATTGGCGAGGCAGTGCAGCAAAAGCCTTAATGACCTTATCAAGGTTCTGCACCGTACCTATATTGCCCGCAAAGGTAAAGTGTATTTTTTGCTCACGGCTAAACCGGAAATCAGTTAAGTCCTTATTCAGCTCATCAGCCCAGTTAGGCAAATAGGCTATTTTTTTATCCGCATCGAAATAAGGCCTTATTCTGTCAATAAAACCTTTACCCGAAACAGCAATATTAGAGGTATTTTTATAAACAAACCTGACAAACCAGTTCAGCAGAAATTCAAGAACTTTGTTCTTTTTAAAACCATAGGCATACACACTATCAGGCCAGACATCCTGTACCCATAAAGTTACTTTTTTATTATAAAACTTCTTTAACAGAACAGCAGGAACCATTCCTGTTAATGGCCCTACATCAAAGCCGAATATATAATCATATTTTCTACCTATTTTAAGGCTAATTACACTACCCAGAATCATAAAGGTAAAATATTTTAACAGTTTCCGGAATAGGCTTTCTCTGTATCCGGTAACAGCCTTTACTCGGTAGATATTTATCCCAAAATAACTTTCTTTAACAAACCATTTATTGCTATATCCAGAGAAAATTTTCCCTAATGGATAAGTAGGCTGCTGTGTTAAAACATCAATTATATAACCTTTTTTTAACCATGAGTCTGCAATCTCATTTATTTTAAATTCTTCCGGATAAAAATATTCCGTAACAATCAGAATGCGTTTAGTCAATTTCAGGCTACTTAAATCAGTTTATTATTTTCTAAATGATTTGTTTTTATAACAATCATTATGTATAACAAAATCATACATTTCAGAGATCATCTTATGCCAGTCTGGAGGCTGATAACCTGTAATATTTTTAAATTTATCAGAGTTTAAAGATCGGTCTAAAACAAACTCGTCATACGGGTTAATTGTAATATCTTTTTGATAAACTTCTTTAATGATATTCAACAGGTCATATTTTGATATGGGTGTATTTGAAACATGGTATAAACCACTAAGATTTTCATTTGGAATAACATAATTAGAAATAATATTAACCATTTCATTGGTCGTAAAACCGCTATAAATTGCTTTTGTGTAACCACTTACTACTTTTTGTTGACCTAAAAACCAGTCAATCAGGCTGAATTCTGTTTTCAGTTCATGCCCTATAATAGATGTCCTAAGAGTAACAGCGTGAGGATAATAAACTTCTCCAAGATACTTGGTTCTACCATATAAATCTTTAGCTGTTGAAGGATCTTTTTCTGTATAATTGCCCTTGCTACCATCAAAAACACAGTCTGTACTAATATGAATCAACCTGGCCTTAGCACTTTTGGTTACCAGGGATAGACGATGGGGAAGTTGTGCATTAACAGTAATGGCTGTAAGTGGATCATTGGATATGGGTAGCTGCTTAATTATACCGATACAGTTTATAATTATATCGGGCTGAATGGCCGCTATAGCTCGAATAACCGTATCAAAATTATCAGCATCAACATTATTTCTAACTCGCCCCATTTCTGATTCGGTAAAATAGCCTTCAAGACTCCTTTTATTACGGGTTGTGCCATAAACATCGAACAGAGGATTTTTTGACATCTCCTTAAACAGGACATGGCCCAACATACCGGTTACACCTAAAATTAGAATGGTCTTTTTTTGTAAGTGATTCACTATATATTTACCCTGTACATTATGATGTCTAATTCTTCCCCGAAGACCATTTTAATATTTTTTCCAGACAGTTCGGTTAATGTAGTCAATATAACTGATTATAATACGGACTACTTTTCTGGAAACATTGTTCGTATTATAATCAGTTACTGTGCCAAATAAGCTCTTATCTTCATCCCATTGCCCGGTTACTATATTAATCGCATTAATAATATCATCAGCTTCCAGGCCGGACATAATCAAGGTACCTTCATCCATTCCTTCAGGGCGTTCATGCGCCTGTCGAATAGTAATAGCTGGAAAACCTAAAATTGATGCTTCTTCCGTAATGGTACCACTATCAGAAACTGTGCAAAACGCATGTTTCTGCAGGGCAATATAATCAAAAAAACCCAGTGGCTTCATAAATTCAATTAAATGATTAAACGACTGCTTTTTTCCTACTGTTTCCAGTTTTTTTCGGGTTCTCGGGTGTGTAGACACAATGATTCTTTTACCATACTCTTGTGCCATTTTGTTTAATGAAGCTAAAAAGTCATGAAAGTTTTTCTCAGAATCTATATTTTCTTCCCTGTGAGCACTAACAATAAGATATTCCTTTTCATAAAGATTAAGTCGTTCCAATACACTGGAATTATCAATATCATTTTGATGGAAATCCAATACCTCCTTCATGGAAGAGCCTGTTTTAATGACCGTTTCTGGTTTAATCCCTTCAGCAATCAGATAACGCCGGGCATGTTCCGTCAGAGTCATATTAATGTCACTGAGTTGATCCACAATCTTACGGTTAATTTCTTCAGGTACTCTCTGATCAAAACACCGATTACCCGCCTCCATATGAAACACCGGAATTTTTCGCCGTTTTGCTGATATAACTGAAAGACAGCTGTTCGTATCACCATAAAGTAATACAGCATCAGGTTGAATCTGGGCCATGAGTTCATCAGATGATTTTATTACATTGGCAATGGTCTCAGCCGCATTATCTCCCGCGGCATTTAGAAAATAATCAGGTTTATTTATACCCATATCCTTAAAAAAAACTTCGTTTAATTCATAATCATAATTTTGCCCGGTATGTACCAGAACATGCTCGGTAAACTTTTCCAGTTCTGCAATAACACGACTCAGCTTAATAATTTCAGGACGGGTTCCGACAATAGTCATTATTTTTTTCATTGAATAATACCAAATTCTCTTAAATCATCCTGGATTTCACGAAGTTCCAGCAACATTTGCTTTAATTCAGGCTCTGTTAATTGTCTGGTATTGTGAGAATGATATTCTTCTGCCTGAGTCACAACCTCCTCACCCTCATCAAAATATTTGGCGTAATTGAGATCTCGATTATCGGCAGGGATCCGATAATAGCCTCCCATATCAACGGCATGAACCATTTCTTCTCTGGTTAAAAGTGCTTCATAAAGTTTTTCACCATGACGTGTTCCAATAACCTGAATATCATGTTCTGGCCGGTTTAACATATTTTTTAAGGTATTGGCCAGTAAACCAACTGTTGCAGCTGGCGCTTTTTGCACAAAAATATCACCATTGCGACCATTTTCAAAGGCAAATAAGACCAATTCTACCGCCTGATCCAGACTCATCATAAAACGGGTCATTGCAGGATCAGTAACGGTGATCTCCTTACCCTGTCTGATCTGATCAATAAAAAGTGGTATTACAGAACCCCGAGATGCCATCACATTCCCATAGCGGGTACAGGTAATAATAGTATCATTGTCATTAAGGTTGCGTGATTTAGCCACTACTACCTTTTCCATCATTGCCTTGGAAACGCCCATAGCATTTATGGGATAAACAGCTTTATCTGTACTTAAAACAATGACTTTTTTAACTTTTGCATCAATAGCACAATTTAGAAGATTCTCTGTGCCTACAATATTGGTCTGGACAGCCTGCATAGGATAAAATTCACAGGATGGAACCTGTTTTAAGGCTGCAGCATGAAAAACATAATCTACATTTCTAAGTACATCATTTAATGAGTTAATATCACGCACATCGCCCAGATAAAATTTTAGCTTGGGATTATTATACTGCTTGCGCATATCATCCTGTTTTAACTCATCACGAGAAAATATACGGATTTCCTTAACATCTGTTTCCAGGAACCGTCGTAATACCGCATTACCGAACGATCCCGTACCGCCAGTAATTAACAATATTTTATCTTTAAACATTATTGGCCTTGTTTTGTTCTAGTAAATAATCGATTGTTTTTTTAACTGTTTGTTCCCAGTTATACTTTAATGCCTGTTCACCTGCTTTTTCTGCATATAACTTCATTTTATCTGCATCATTTTCCAAAGCCAAGACTTCACAGCATAGAGATTCGGGTTTATAAGGATCAAAATATATTACAGCTTCCCCACCAAACTCAGGCATAGGCTCTATATTAGAACATAGAACTGGCTTGGATGCCCCCAGTTTTTCAAGCAAAATATTTGGACAACATTCACAGGATGAAGCAAAAATCAATGCTCTTGAGGCCTTATAAAGCCCTGGTAGATCATCATAATCTACATTTCCCAGATATATGACTTTACCTTGAAGCTCTGGAGCCTTTATCATGGAAAGTACTGATTCACCATATTCATTATAATTTGGACCTACCAGAACAAGCGGATAATTAATGCCCTGTTTAATAAGTAGTTTCCAGGAATTAACAACTTCTTTTTGGGCTTTGTAAACATCCAGAATTGATACATATAAATAAAATTGGTTATCTTGTAGAAAATCTGGTAATTGATAATTCTTTTCTGTTTTCAGAAATTTCTTATTAAGACCATGGGGGATCAAAATACTTTTCTTTTCTATATCTGTAATATACTCTTTTACAATTGAACGAGAATAATCAGAAATAAAAACAACTTTATCTGTAAATTTATAAGAAAATAAAAACAAAAACTTCAATAACCATAGTTTAAAGCGAATGTATGAAACCAGGTTAAATCTTTTACGCTCCCTTTTATCAAATGGCAGCATATTTCTAAGTGCAGTTACACTTATCACACTATCAGGTATTTTAGTTAGCATTAAGCCACCTGGAGCATAATAAACAGTCGCTTTTCTTTTTTTTAAAAAATCGGGCAATAAAAACAATTCCCAGTAAGTACGATGAAATATACTTTTTGAAGCCCATTTTGCTTCATAAAGCTCAACCTTGTCAGACTTAAACCTTTCAAACAGGGTACGATTATAAGTATTTACCAAAAGTAATATTTTATAATTACCATCTGGAAGATATTTAAGAAAATTGACAATATAGGTTTGTCCTCCTCCACGAAGTGCACTCAAGGCATTAATAAC
>DRNA01000040.1 GCA_011322365.1 Aeromonadales bacterium
AAATCGAGAGACTCATTTATATTTTCTGTCGTAGATTCAGGCATCTCAATCACTTTCAGAAGCATTAAGATGGTGAATGATTTTCTGGCCTTTTTTTGAGTTGGCAGTTAACTCAAATGTTCTACTGCTCTGGTTTAACTGGATCTCAATTGACAGATCAGGCTCAGGTAAAAAGTCTTTTCCCTTTGATGGCCATTCAATAAAAGCCATGACGTTATCACCCAGATAATCACGAATACCCAGATACTCCAACTCCTCAGGATCGGATAAACGATAGAGATCAAAATGAAAAAACCGGCTATCAGCCACATCATAGGGTTCAACCAGAGTATAGGTGGGGCTTTTAACCGTGCCTTTATGACCCAATGCCTGAAGAACATAACGGGTCAGGGTGGTTTTCCCTGCGCCTAACTGCCCTTTTAACTCAACCCAGATGGGGGCTGAAATTTCTCTGGCCAGTTTTCCGGCAAACTGTTCCGTTTGTGATTCTGAGTCAATGGTCAGCTGGTAGTTTGATGGGGTCATTGGCAATTCTTTTTCTCTTCTGTCATTTCTGAAAAATCAGTCCCATGATTGACCAGAAACTTCAATTCAGAAAATAAATCACTGGCCAATAAGCCTACCTCATCTCCTTTTGCCGCTCGGTCTGCTGCTAAAGAATGGATTAACATTCCCGATAATGCAGCATAAGATGGCGTTAAACCCTGAGCCATCAGACCACCAATGGTTCCCGCTAACACGTCACCCATTCCCGCAGAAGCCATGCCTGCATTACCATATGGGCAAACGTTTATCTGTTGATGTGTTTCACTATTTATTTCATTTTTTTCTGTTGTCACCAAAATGCTACCCGCACCTTTTAAGATCACCCCTTGTGCTACTGTATCTTGTAATTTCTCAGCAAAATAATAACGATCTTGCTGAATCTCTGCTGTAGTAATTTTATCTGTTGGTTCAGATAATAAAAAGGCAGCTTCCCCAGGATGAGGCGTAATAATACAATGCTGTATGTCCATGGCTAATTTTTTTGCCAGTCGAAGGCCATCTGCATCCAGCACTAAATTTTTATGTTGCTGTTTGCACCACTCTAAAGTGCTCTCAAGTAAAATTTTAGCCCAGCTATCCTGCCCCAGTCCGGGGCCAATCACTACAGAACTGCTCCCTGTTAAAAAGGAAATAAGTTTTTCTATTTGAGCTGGCTGCTCCATTTCATCATCGCTAAAACCGTGCACCATCACTTCTGGTCTTCTCGCTAACGCGCTGGAAACATTTTGGGGATGCGTCACCAGTACAACACTACCTGATCCCACGCGGCAGGCAGCTTCAGCCGCTAAAATGGCCGCACCACCCATACCACAATTGCCACCGATGATAAGAGTTCGACCAAAATCGCCTTTATGGGTATTACTATTTCGCTGAGTTATTTTTTGCATAAAGGACAAACTGCTTAACGGGGTCAGATAGCGTGATTCACTCATGGCTAATTGTGGTTTGTCTACCCCCAGTGTGTGCAAATAAAGTTCACCACAATGACTTTTCCCTGCTCCAGTCACCAGGCCTTTTTTTAGCGCAATAAAGGTTAATGTAACCCGGGCATTAATAGCCTCGCCAATTTCAATGCCGCGATCCGTATCCAGTCCGGAGGGTGTATCTATAGATAATACCGGTAGTTGACTCTGGTTAACCGTTTTAATGGTTGTGCTGAATATTTCACGGGCGGGCGGTTTGATACCGGTACCTAAAATGCCATCAATAACTACATCACTCTGGTTCAGATCATCCCGATTAAAAGGTTGCAAATCATCATAAATAGCTAATAATTTTTCTAATGCCAGAGAAGCATCGGAACGGCAATTTTTTATCCAGTTTTCTGTATCATTATTGTCTGCAACAAATCGCACTCTTACCTTAATTACACTATTTTTTTTCTTTGAAACATCATTTAAAACATGGCAGGCAAATTCATAACCGTCACCACCATTATTTCCCGGACCCACTAAAACAAGAATGTTTTTATACTGTGAAAATTTCTCCTGATAGCACTGCCATAAAGCCCTGCCCGCCTGTTGCATTAAAACGTAAGTTTCACTGGTAGTTTTCCGGGCATGCTGTAATTCTAATTCGCGCACTTCACTGGCGGATAATAATGGTAGCTTTTTTTTACTTTTGTAAACGGAAATCATCGGCTAATCTCTGCCAGAAATGAGCGGCTTTGATCAAGCGCTAATTGCCAGTTCTGCTGTTCGGTGAAACCACTTTTTTTTCGTGGTTTGAGTCCATGGTCACCATCAGCAAGCCAGAAAATTTCAATCTGTGGTGAGAGTTGGTAGCCTGCGACCTCATCTTTATTACCCAACGCATCACGTTCACCCTGTAAAATCAGCGTTTTTGTTTGTAGTTTTTCCAGATGCTGCGTACGTGTTTTTTCAGGTTTTCCCGGTGGATGAAAGGGGTATCCAAATAGTATCAGGCCATCAACCCTGAGGCTATCGGCTATCAGACTGGCCATACGCCCCCCCATAGATTTCCCAGCCAGTACCAGCTTGCCTTCGGGTCGGTATTTATTCACTATGTCCTGCCAGCTTTCTAATAAGACTTTCTGTGTATTCGGTGGTCTTTTGCTGCCATTTAGCCGTCGTTGCTGCATATAGGGGAATTCAAAACGGATCACCTGCCAGCTTTTTTGCTCTTTTTCAGAGGCCTTTGCCGACAGACCATCAGCAAAATAATTCATGAAATCTGTATCCATAGGTGCACCGGCACCGTGGGCAAAAATGATGCGGTTTTCTGAATTTTGACCGTTGATTATCTCGCTCGTCATTCGTATCTCTTTGCGTTATTTTAATCCAGATTTAAACCAGGTTTTTCATGGATGAGAAAATGTTCCCGATAATAGACCAGTTCTTCTATGGATTCTTTTATGTCATCCAGCGCCAGATGAGCTCCCTTTTTAAAATTGCCGTTGAGCAAGTCTGTACGCCAGCGTTTAACCAATTCTTTAAGGGTACTCACATCAATATGGCGATAATGAAAATAGGCCTCCAGCTCAGGCATATAACGCGCCATAAAACGCCGGTCCTGACAGACGGTATTACCGCACATAGGTGATTTTCCTTTGGCAACAAACTGCTGCAGAAATTTAACCGTTTGCTGTTCAGCATTTTCGATTGTCACCTTTGAATCTTTAACCCGTTGTGTCAGGCCAGATTCACCATGGGTTTTAACACACCAGGGGTCCATAGTATCCAGCGCAGCATCCGGTTGCTTGATCGCCAGCATTGGGCCCTCTGCCAATACGTTGAGATATTTATCGGTCACGATGGTGGCAATTTCTATGATGAGGTCATTCTCCGGGTCCAGTCCGGTCATTTCCAGATCTATCCAGATCAGATTTTCATTATCAAAACTCATGCTTCATCCTTCCAGGGGAATAAATAGACTCAATTATTGTATCTCATTATCTGCTTTAAAATGAGAAAAAAGAGACTAAATAAGATACAATTCTCTCCCAAAACCTCGTTTTACTGTTTTTTGGAGACTTTTAACATGAAACCCTTATTAGAGATGAACTGCCAACATGACGATAAGGCCAAAGTTGCCCTTGATACTTATCTCAGAGATCAACATATGGCCGAACTTAAAGGCTGGAAACCAGTCAATGGTGGCAAAGGCATCCAACGCATTTTTGAATTTAAAAATTTCTATCACACCATGAGCTTTGTCAATGCAGTAGCCTGGGTCGCCAACAAGGAAGCCCACCACCCGGATATGGAAGTCAGTTACGCTAAATGTGTTATCACTTATACCACGCATGATATGGATGGATTGGGCATTAATGATATGATTTGTGCGGCAAAGATTAACGCACTCACGGAAATAGGTACATTTGGTCCGGTAGTGCAAAATTCGTGATTTTAGTGCCAACGCTAACACTAAACCCGAAAAGCCTGAGACAGCAATATTAATGGCAGGCAAACTGCAACATTCAGCAGCCGACAGGACTTCAATGAAAGGACTGGTGATTAGCCGATTCGGTTCTGAAGCCGATATTGAACTGCCCGATGGCCAGATATTACGCTGCCATTTACGCCGAAAACTTGAAAACATTGTCTGTGGTGACAGGGTCCTGTGTCAAAATGAAGGGGATCATCAGGGGGTTGTCACCAAAATACTACCCCGAGAAAGCGTGCTTGAGCGCCCTATCCGCTACCAGGGCCTTAAAGCTGTTGCCGCTAATCTGGACCAGATCTGTATTGTAGTCTCGCCTGAGCCCGAATTTTCAAGCTTAATTTTAGATAAATATCTGGTTGCTGCCGAACATGCCGGCATCAATGCACTGATTATTTTTAATAAAGCCGATCTGTTGCCTGGATATGCCGATATCCCTCAGCAACTTGACGTCTATCGAGCACTGGATTATACCGTACTGTTGACCAGTGTTAAAAAGCCAGAGGGACTGGAGGCATTACAACAGAGCCTCAGCAACCATAGCAGTGTATTTGTGGGGCAGTCCGGGGTAGGAAAATCATCTCTGGTGAATGCCCTGTTACCAGAGGTGCAGGCCCAGGTGAGCGAAATTTCGGATAATTCCGGCCTGGGAACGCACACTACTACCGCCTCCAGGCTCTATCATTTACCAGGGCACGGGATATTAATTGATTCACCGGGGATTAGGGAGTTTTCTCTGGAGCATATTGATAAGAAACTGTTAAAACAGGGTTATCGGGAAATTTATCGTTGCAGTGAATTTTGTAAATACCGTGATTGTCTGCATCTGCAGGAGCCGGGGTGTGCGGTAAAAAAAGCAGTAGAAGAAAATTTAATAGATAAGGGTCGCTATGCGCGTTATATTAAGATCCTGCAACAGGAAGATGAATAACCACCAGAGTCCACTGCCATGAAAGTATTTTTAAATTTTAAAGTTGCTATTTTGTTTGTACTGATCGTATTGGTTTTTCTACAATACCTTTCTGCCGGTCTGGCGCTGTTAGCTGGATTGATTTTTGCGCTGACTTTCGGCAATCCCATACGAGAATACACGCAAAAATGGGCTGGCGTTTTATTAAAGGCCAGTGTTATCGGTTTGGGGTTTGGTTTGAATTTACAGACACTCTGGGTGACCACACAGCAGGGACTGGGTTTAACTATTTCTACTATCGCCTTTGCTATGATTGTCGGTCTGTTGCTGGGCAAAGTCCTCGGCGTTGAAACTAAACTCTCTCAACTCATTTCAACAGGTACCGCCATCTGTGGTGGTAGCGCCATCGCTGCCATGGCACCTACTATTAGAGCCAAACAGGAACAAACTGTGGTGGCAATTTCTATCGTTTTTATCCTCAATGGTATTGCACTGTACGTTTACCCCTGGCTGGGGCATATGATGCATCTCACCCAACAACAGTTCGGACTATGGGCGGCACTGGGGATTCACGATACCAGTTCGGTAGTTGGCGCTGCCTCAGAATATGGTCAGGAAGCACTGAGTATTGCCACCACCACAAAACTGGCTCGGGCCTTATGGATTATTCCGCTGGTATTGCTGGCATCCTGGCATATGGCCAGAAAAACACATGAAGAATCTCATGCCAAAGTAAAATTACCCGTATTTATTTTATTTTTTATCCTGGCATCCGCCGCCACCACGTTCCTGCCACTGGACAGTACACAACTCCCTTTAACAGGTAAAAGCATTGCCGGGTCTTTAGTATTTCTGGCTAAAGCGGGACTTATCACCAGTTTATTATTTATGGGCGCAGGCTTTACCCGCGCCACCATTAAAACCTTAAGCCCTAAACCCATGATGCAGGCCGTTATTTTGTGGTTGTCGATTTCAACCGGATCGATACTGGCTATTTTACATCTTTCATCCTGAAACGATTCAAGATTTTCTACTCAGGTTCAATAACACTCAACACCCTGGCAAATGCTGGACGTTGGTACATACGGTTTTTGTAGGCAAGGAATTTTTCAGCCACTTCAAAGTTGAAGCTATCAGCCCAGCCTATGGTATGTGCCAGTAGAATATCAGCCATGGTGAAATGATCTGAGGCGGCATATCCTTTTCCATCAAATAAACAGGCCAGGGCTTTTTGTGCTTTGGCGAATTCCCAGGTTGCGGTTGCTAACACTTCAGGTACTCGTTGTGCTTCAGGTAATGCAAAGCGATGCTTACCATTGGTCCAGAGGCCCTGTTCCAGTTCGGAGAGAATGAAATAACAAAGCTCATCATATTTAGCTCGGCTTTCAATCTCCGTCGGTATCAAGGTTCTATTGGCACTTTTTGCCGCCACATAATTCACAATAGCACCACTTTCAGTTAAAACCAGCTCATCATCTACCAGCGTAGGCACCTTACCCTGTGAATTCAGACAGCGATATTGTTCACTTAAAGCTCCATTTTGCTGGTCAGAACCAAACTCAACTGATATATACTCATACTTCAGTTGCGCTTCTTCTAATGCCCATAGTGCCCGGATTGAACGTGATTTTCCCATTCCATACAGTTTCATATGTCTCCCCTTTATTTTTCCCGGTTAAATTTCTGATACAATTATCACATCTTAGCACGGACATACCTATGAAAATAATTTCATTAAATATCGGACAGCCAGAAACATTGACAGACTATCACGGTAAATCGTTTAGTAGCTGTGTACGAAAAAAACCTACTGAGAATCAGATTAATATCACTATTAATGGTTTCGATGGTGATAGTGTGGTGGATACAAAAAACCATGGAGGCCCTCATCGCGCGGTACATATCTTCAGTGAAGAGCACTACGCTTTTTTTAATAATAAAAATGGTTCACCATTACCTGTGCCAGCTTTTGGTGAAAATATCACTCTACAGGGATACAATGAGCACGATGCTCATGTAGGAGATATTTTGAAAGTGGGGGATGTTATTTTACAGATTTCTCAACCTACAGAACGTTGCAGTACCATGGGGAAAGCCCTGCATCAGGTGAAATTACTAAAATGGATCCATGAACAATTAATGACCGGTTTTTATGCTCGGGTTTTACAACCGGGAAAAATATCAAAAAACAGCACGATTGAACTCATTGAAAAAGGTCCTGCTGAATTAAATATCAATTATCTGAATAATTTACTCTTTAAAGATAAAAAAGATATCGGCAGATTAAATCGAGTTTGTGAATTTGAAGTATTATCACCCCACTGGATAAAAAGTGCACGGAAACAATTTGGTCGGGGAAGTCCATCTGGAAAAATAAATGACAACTGAAATTCAGCCTTCAACAGCTCCTGTGAAAAAACAGCGCTTACGCACTATATCAGAAAATATATTCACTAAAATAGTGTATGGTATTGTTGCTATTTATATTCTGCTATGGCTATTTTCACCTCTAATTATCCGTCATTATCTTGGCAATTTTCTTAAGCAGGAATACAATCTGACTCTCTCTGAAGAAAGCAGTTTTCGCTACAACCCCTTTTTATCTCATCTAAGCGTAAGAGACATCACTTTACATCATAATCAGCA
>DRNA01000041.1 GCA_011322365.1 Aeromonadales bacterium
CAGAAAACTAATAATTGTGGTGAGCGTAGCTCAGTTGGTAGAGCTCAGGATTGTGGCTCCTGCGGTCGAGGGTTCGATCCCCTTCGTTCACCCCATACCCCTTATTGATATCTTTCTGATTCCTGATTATTCCTGCGGATGTGGTGAAATTGGTATACACGCCAGATTTAGGTTCTGGTGCCGAGAGGCGTGAGAGTTCGAGTCTCTCCATCCGCACCATTTATTTTCTCTGTAAAAAATTCCCGTAAAATAGAAAAAAGCAACAATTCTGTAATATCATCACAAAAAGTATTAATCATTAGCCCAATTATCTTGTATAATGCCGGGTTTAACCCTATATAGCTTATCATCTGCCGTGAACCGCTGTGGTTTCAGCGTCTATCATTTTGGGCTGGTGGTATTTTTAAAAATTTTATTAGATTGTAACGAGGATAGAAAATGCAGGTTTCAGTAGAACCAAAAGAAGGTCTGGAAAGAGAAATGACTGTTGAATTTCCAACAGCCGATATCGATGGAGAAGTTAAAACTCGTTTACAATCTCTGACAAAAACCGTCAAAATCAATGGCTTTCGTCCTGGTAAAATCCCTGTTTCAGTTGTGAAAAAACGTTTTGGTGCTCAGGTTGAAGCGGAAGTTCTGAATGAGAAATTACAGAAAAGCTATTTTGAAGCCATTGCCCAGGAAAAAATTAACCCTGCCGGTCAGCCTAAAATTGACCTGGTTGATGAAGATAATAAAGATGTTATCCGTTATAAGGCCACATTTGAGGTTTATCCTGAAATTGAAGTGGCTTCACTGGCTGAACAGACCTTTGAAAAAGCCAATGTAGAAATTACCGATGCGGATATTGATGCGACTATTGAGAATATTCGTAAACAGAACCAGGTCTTTAATGCAGTTGACCGGGCGGCTGAAGAAGGCGACCAGGTTGTCGTTGATTTTGTCGGTACTATCGACGGTGAAGGCTTTAACGGAAATGAAGGTAAAGATGTGCCTATCGTATTAGGTCAGGCACAGATGATTGAGGGGTTTGAAGAAGGCCTTAAAGGTGCTAAAGCCGGTGATGAAATCACTCTGAACCTGAAATTCCCTGAAGATTATCATTATGCCGATGTGGCAGGTAAGGATGTTCAGTTTGATGTTAAAGTTAAAGCCGTTAACGAATCTTCTCTGCCTGAACTGAACGATGAGTTTTTTGCCAAGTTTGGTATTACTGAAGGTGGAGAAGAAGCCTTCCGTGATGAAGTTAAAAAGAATATGCAGCTTGAGCTGGATAAGGCCATATCCGGTAAGCTGAAAAATCAGATTATGGATACCATTCTTGAGGTGCATGATATTATAGTACCTTCAGCACTGGTTCAGGAAGAAGCCGTTAATATGGCTAAACAGATGCAGCAGCAGTATCAGATGCAGGGCAGTGATGAAGCGGATTTACCCACTCATCTTTTTGAAGAACAGGCCAAAAAACGGGTTACCTTAGGTCTGGTACTGGCGGAAATCGTTAAAGCCAATGAAATCAAGGCTGATCCTGAAAAAGTAAGACAAAAAGTTGAAGAACTGGCGGCCACTTATGAAAACCCACAGGAAGTAATTAATTACTATATGTCCAGCAAGGAAAAACTGGCTGAAATTGAGTCATTTGTACTGGAAGAAATGGTGGTTGACTGGGCCTGTGATCAGGCTAAGGTGGAAGAAAAATCACTGTCTTTTACCGAGTTTATGAATCCTGAAAAAGATAAAGAAGCAGAGGCCGCTGAATAAAACAGGCTGATACTACCGGTATTTAAGATATTAATAAAATGAAGGATAATAATTTAATGCTAAACAATAAAATCACAGCAGGTGTTGTACAGGCTGATAACCTGGGTCTGGTGCCTATGGTTATTGAGCAGACAGCAAGAGGGGAACGTTCTTTTGATATTTATTCAAGATTATTAAAAGAACGGGTGATTTTTCTGGTCGGTCAGGTTGAAGACCATATGGCTAAC
>DRNA01000042.1 GCA_011322365.1 Aeromonadales bacterium
CTGGCTGTAATTTGTAAGTTACCCAATTCAGATGGAGCTCCAAAGGGAGAATTTACAATAGCATTTTGCCAGGCTATGGAACCTTTTAGCTGAGTAAGTTTTCCGGATTCCATTTCCAGTTTAACAAATCGTAGTAAAAGATCGCCATCAGTTTTAAACGGCATGGTTGATATTTTTTGCAACCAGTTAGCCGGGATCTGAGCTTTGAGAGAATCACTGGATAGACTTCCTGGTGACAGGGTTAGTGCAAGGTTAATATGGCTATCAGCATTCTCAGTATAAATTTGTGTCTGTAACCGTAGTAAAAAAAGTGATAACGGTGAAATATGCCAGTTAAGTTGCCCCATATCGATGCCGTGATAATTGAGGTTACTGGCCGAACCGGTCCAGATGGTACCCTTTAATCCCTGTAAGGTTACGGCATCATCCTGGCCGATAAACGAGCGCACTAAAGAGGCCGGAGCAGTGGCTATCAGAAAAAAAATAAAGCTGCAGATGCCGATTACCCAGTAACGATTAAATTTTCTGCGATTAATTTTGTTTTTAGATTTATTCATTAAACGCCTCCAGAGACGGTAAGCGTTACTTTTACAAATCCCGGGTTAGGGGATTTATTAATATCAATAGAATCAATGCCTAAACCCTTCTGCTGGATGTCCTCCAGATAGAGCATTAAATCATTAAATTTAACTGTATCGAGCCATAAACCTAATTGATTATTTCGTTTTGGCTGCACCCGAGTTAGAACAATACCAAATTTTTTCGCACTTTGTGTTGCTATCTGGCTGGCTGGCTGGTTAGATTTTATCTGACGATTTTTGTTGCCCTTAAAACGTGCTGCATTTTGCATCATCCAGCTGAGGTCTTTTTCTGCAGCAACGATTTTTTTCTCTAATTTATCTCGGCCGCTAATTAAAGGATTGGCGATAGCAAAATAAAAAATAGCCACTATAAGGGCAACAGCACCAATTTTTAAAACCTGTTGATCGCGAGGGGTTTGTTGGTGGTACCAATCTAATACGGGTTGCCAGAACATTAACTTTGCTCCTTAATAGTGACACGACCTTTATACTGATCACCATTCTGGTTGGTTGCTCCCGGAATGATATTGAGTCCTAAAGCTTTAAGTTTTTGTTGAAATTTTTCGATAGTAGCAAAATCGGGGGCAAAAAAATCGACTTTCATTTCCCCTCTATTAGCACGGAAGGTGATATCTGAAATCTGAGT
This sequence comes from Aeromonadales bacterium, assembly GCA_011322365.1. Taxonomy (GTDB): domain Bacteria; phylum Pseudomonadota; class Gammaproteobacteria; order Enterobacterales; genus DRNA01. The sequence continues at coordinate 1,228 of DRNA01000042.1, forward strand.
ATTTTTAATAGCATTTGATGCCTGCGCTAATTTAGCCATTACTGGTAAAAATTGCCCTGCTGACTTACTGCCACCCAGGGAATTTATTTTTCCTCTCATTTGCGAAACTGGACGGGGTGCTCTTCTTTCTGATTTAAATGTGTCCAGATAAACTTTTTTCTGTGCGGCTTTTAGTGCTTCCAGATGTTTTGCTAACTGCCAATATTCTATTCCCCAACTACTGACTAGAAGAAAGAGTAATGCGGATGCAGCAACTGCGGGCCATTTCCATATCTGCCAGTTTTTGCTGGCAGCAGCTTTTCGCTTAAACTCCCCTTGCATGAAGTTAATTACTGGACTGTTCTGAAGATTTTGCCCCATCAATTCAAGTGCATTCCGGGTGATAATATTAGTGGATTCGTTTGAGGCGTCTTCTTCTTTATCAATAAAAATATTCCAGTCATTAGCTAGAGTTTGCTGAATATGTTGTATTAAACCGGTGACTGCAGCACTTTTACTGCTCGCAAAAATAAGCAGTTTTTTCTTCGGAGTGTTTTCGTCATTTTCAGTTGAAGATGTATTAGAGCGGATATATTGTTTGAGATAGATGGGTAATAATTCATGGGTGGCTGCAATGGAGGCGCCACCTTCAAAACGTATCAGAGCATTATCATCTTCAATTAGTAGATAACTGGCATCTACAGGTTGCGGAAGTGCTTCATAATCAGCGGTGACACTTTTGGGCACAATACCGGCTTCATCAAACTGCTGTAGAATATTTTGCAGATAGGTTTTGTCGAGTACTTCAGCGGTAACATAGCCCTCAGAGTCTTTGCTGCCAATAGCAAAGTGTAGCGAATCAATATCCTGAGCGAACTGGTCTTCAACGCTGTAAGGCAGGGCTGTGCGGATTTGTCTGATATTTTTGGCAGGGGTTTTATGGCGGATATAGATACATTGATTTCCCGGTAGCAACACATGCACTGCTTTATCCTGCCAGTTTTCGGCCTGTTCTGATAAAGCGTCCCAGGAAAATTCACCTTCGCTCAGAGGTTGATTGTCCGCATCGAGAAGTAGCCATTTAATGTTGGCGGATAACTTTTGCGGTAGTCTTAAAATAATTTTTTCATTCATAAGCGTTTCTTTATTTTTTAATTGTCCCTGTTTCAGGTTCGGTCGGTTCATCCGGTTTTGCAAAATCACTGGCAAAACGACGGGCGATGACACTAAAATCTCCCTTTTTGCCACGTTGAACTAGTGATTGTAAGCGAGCATGACCTCTACCAACGATAGCTTCAGCGTTGATGAGGAAACGATCACTACCGAAATCAGGAATTCCTTTTGCTTCTTTCCTGAGTTTAATACCCGTACCCAGTTTTTCCTTAAAAGTAGCATCATCATACCCTGAAGTCGGGCGAGATTGTAGGATCTCTTTGGCTTTGTCCAGGGACAGATCTTCATAAAGCATCATTAATAATTCTGGCTGGTTTACCGGTATGGTATTTAAGTTCAAAGTATTCATATCGCTATCAGGTAATGCACATAAATAGGGGGCCATGGTTTCAACCATCTGAGCGGTAAAACCCAAAAGCGTTCTAAGTTCCTCCACGCTCCCCATCAGCGTATTTCCTGTACGGTAGGGCCGTTTGAGTTGTAAATAAGCATCATCTTCAGCGCCATCGGCACCAAAGGGTTGACTGTCACTATCGATCCAGTCACGTATCCGAGCTGCCATAGCTTTGGGTGTTATTTCTTCAGATGGTAACAATTGTGTAAAAAGTACTTCCAGCAGTTTCTGACCTTTCAGAGCTTTATCCGGTGAAAGTGTCAGACTGCTAGCTTCTCTGGCAGCTGGTCTTTCTCGGGATGATGGCAGCGGCGATTTTTTATCACCGATTGTTGACTGTTTACTTGAAAGGATACTATTCACATTAAAGCAGGCACTCATATCCCGAATTTCTCCAGCCAGTTGCCCGCCTTCAATGGGGAATACCATGCCTTTTTTGGCCCATTCCTGCCCCAGATTCACACTTTTATTATCTTTCTTGCCTCTTTTGGGGGTTAGAGAAGTTTTCAAAATTTGTACAGCCAGTTCTTCAGCACCCAGGGCATAATAATAGGCTCTATCAGTATCCAGAATATTCAGTGTGCGACGGGAATCAAGAGCTAGTCTGGAGTAAATCTGTACCGCTAGCAATGAGATAAGTGCTGCAACCAGTATTACCACAATTAAAATACTGCCCTTCTGCTGTCTCATTTTGCAGCGACTCCCAGGCGATAAACACGTTTCAGGGTCACACCTTCAAATAGCTCTATTTCTACAGAAATGGCTCGAGGTATGGAATCGATAGCATCTGAGTTTGCTGTATTCCAGTTGTCACGCCATAAATCCTCACCTTCTAAAAAGCCCAGGGTGAGTTTGGTGACACCGGTAAGTAAAGGGCGTTTTAGATCGGCAGTTTCTTCTGCATGATCCAGATAGTACCAGCTCAGCCGCCAGAGGGTGCCGTCTTCCAGTTTGTAGATCAGATGTTCCAGATCCGATCGTGGTAAAGCAGCGGGATTTGACCAGCCTGACCGGGTAAATTCCAGATAACCTGAACTTTCACTAAAGCCGGTTTCACCCCTTAACAGGGGGATACGATCGCCAAATTCATTGCGGGTGCTTCTAAAGGCAAATTGTACAATATCCTGTTCCATACGTAATTCGGCTCGCTGTAGTTCAGCCAGACGATCACCCTTTAATTCTACCTGATCGGCAATGGTCATTGAATTAGTCAGCAAAGAATAGGAACCGAGGCCAATTAGAGCAAATATGACCAGAGCAACGATAATTTCGATCAATGTGAAGCCTTGTTGCCGGGCAGGGAGTTGGTTGGGGCTGCAAGGTGCTTTAGTCGGGGTCATTTTTCTTTTTTTCCCACAAAGCCTACCAGATAACCGTTGACAGTTTCGCTATCTTCATTGAGTTTGATGCTGACTTCGATTCGGCGCAAGGTTTTAACCGAGGTTTTTTTAACTTCGGTTTCCCAGTACCAGATATGGCCCATCATTTTTTCAGTTTCACCGTTATTGCGCCCCAGCTCTGGCCACTGGGGTTGCATCAGCATGTCTGTCATTTTGTTCTGGGCGACCCAATGAGCATAGGTTTGGGTATCAATATGACGGGTGGCGCGTATTGAATCGCCCAATGTATTCATGCCAACAGAGATCGCTACAGAAAAAATCACCATGGCTACCAATACTTCCAGCAGGGTGATGCCCCGCTGACACATACTGAAATGTGCTTTCTTCTGGTAGGTTGTTGGTGTATTTAGCATGATGAAAGTCGTATTTAACTAAAACAGGGGCTTGATAGCGGTTTTGTTAGTGCATCATTTGCCGTCAGAGTGTTTAACATCAGGTAAGACTGGCGATTGGCATTGGCATCATAGCGTTGGGGCTTTTCATTGTAGGGGCCATCTACTTCGATATTACCAATAACATCTGAAGATAGCTGGTACCAGGTTTCCTCATCCTCACTGGGTAGCATAAGTACCAGATTAAAAGGTGTTATTTCACCACTGGATAAAATATAGATCTGAGGCGAAACTTTGGCTGCCTGTTGTTGTTCTTCGTCTGCGATTTCAGCAAAATTCGGGTTGCTATCCAGCTCAAGCAGCGATTCTTTTTCGCGATCTCTTTCAAGCTTTGCTGCAAAAGAATCAGAAAGTGAGAACTTGCCGAGAAAACCTTCATCGTCATTGTCAGCTGTCAAACCTTCCAGTTGCAGAAACACTTCGGTATCTTTGGGCCAGTGGTGTACCGCTAAACTTTTATCATCACTGACAGGGATCCAGTTTCGATCTTTTAATTGCAGGAATTCGTAACCTTCTTCGGTTATCACCAGACCTAATTGCGTGGCGTTGATGAGCGATTCATCCATAGCAATTTTAATAATCTGCTTTAAACGCTGAGACTCCCGTTTCAGTTGGCTGGCTGAATTATTGC
>DRNA01000043.1 GCA_011322365.1 Aeromonadales bacterium
AACCGAAACTGCTTCAAATATAGCTCAATTATTGAGTTAATGGGGAACCTGTTACCTGCCCGGATTGCTCCCAGTGAATATCCAGTTCAGTTAGAGCGTTAAGATACTCATCTTTTGAAATAAAGCCCATACAGGGGAATGCACCGTAACTATCAATCTGGCCTTGCAGCAGTTTTCGGGTTAGCAAGATAGCAGGCATGCAGGGAATGTAAGGGCCATCTCCCGAAGCCGCAGTTAATTCAAAGGTTATCTTAGCAGGTTGACCTTTTTTATCCGTTGCAGAAACGATCATATGAAAACCACTTTTATCACTACCCATAAAATCAAAAAGAAAGGAACTGCGAAGTAAAAATGGTGCCCATCGTTGTAAATTCCTAATCAACCCCAGGCGCACCAGCCAGGATAAAAACCATAATGTCCGGTGGATAAATTTTATCTCCAGGCCGGCATAAAAACGAATAGTTTTTAGTTCTGGATAGCGCTGGCTGAATAATCCCAGATCGGGTACATCGCAGTTACCCAGCAAACGTTTCCCCAGTTTTTTATACTGGTGAGAATGAAGATCCTGCCAGCCATAAACGGTCTGCATTTTACCATCAATAAGCGTTTCAAACGCTTTACCCGTATAACCGAGTATAGCGGCGGTGGTCGCCAGCCCACGAGTAGTTTTCTGAGCAGTGGTAATGCCATAATCCACTCGCTCCAAAGCCCTAAATTGTGCTTTAAAATCATCAAGCAAGGCCGATGTTAAGCAGGGAACCGAGCTGGCTCCACTAATAATAGACACTTTATTTTTAACTGCCTGCTGATGTAATGAGCTAATGCCAATGACAAATTCCCGCCCATCGGCCAGATCAATATAATGACAACCCGCTGCGATACAACTCTCGGCAACGTGATAACTCTGTGACTGAAACGGCCCGGATGTATGGATCACAATTTGAGGTGAAATTGTTGCTAACACTTCCGGGAGGTTTTTATTAATATCCAGATATGCAGCCTCAACCTGATAGTTCACCTGTAGATCAGATGAAGCGGATGTTTGGTTTAAAACAGTAGCAAACTGCTGAGCTTTTTTTAAATTTCTTCCAGCAACGACCAACTGGATATTGGTTTCTTTTACTAATTCTCGCGCAATAAATTGACCAAAATTGCCATAGCCACCGATAATTAATACACGATTTATTTCATTCATGTTTGAAACATCTCGGTCACTTTAAAAGTCCCATTATATTGGTAGATAATTCCCCACCAGGGATGAGAAATCTGTACTTTCATGCCAAATGTATTCTCATCAATGGCTTTTTCCTCTGCATAGCCCTTCCCCATTAAAAAAGTCACTGGCAATGGAATAAAGTGACCGAAAAAATTAAAAACATAGCCGATATGAATCAGCTTTACCCGATTATCCTGCCAGAGGTAATGCATTTTCCAATTTATACCCGTGATACCTGGAAATGCCGGTTTCAGAGTTTCAGTGGAAATCCAGGTCAAGACATCGCTTGAAGGGAATGATGGCTCATTTACAAAAGCGATAACGCAGGACTGGGTTTCCACTGAATCTCCCGCAGGGCAAGCCTATAAGCGCCCATCTTCTTTGTTATGAAAGCTGGATTTAGAATAACTAATACGGCGCTTTCAAGCCTCGAATATGGACGCTTCTAGACTTGCTGAAACCGGTATTTCCAGGTATCACGGGTATACTCCCCATTTCATTAATTCCACCACTTCAGTTGCTCCGACAGGATACATTCTGGAGGAAAAACGATACGTTTTTTTATCTTTAAAATAAAAAGTCCTGTCAAAATGAAAAGCAGGGCTGTCAACTTCGGATGAAAAGCAGACGGTGACAGGCACATTTTTTTCATTTTCTGGAGGAATCCCCCCAAGCAGTCTAAAAAATGGAGCAAACAGCCGTATAAGGCCGTTGGTGCTTACATCCAGGACCCCTTCAACAACAGTTGCATCGTTTGTGTTTGCTCGATTAGCATAATGTTTGTGGAAAACAGTTGGAAGTTGCTGCCAATTGTTTGCAAAGATATCTTTAAAAATGGACTCACTTTTATTCATTGACTAACTGATCGCCTCTATACCGGCTTAAAAACCATCATAAAAAATATAATCAGCAAAGCGATAAATGCCGGCCACCCCAATATAAACCAGATTTTAAAAAGACGATCATACCTGTCCGGTAAAGTATCATGTTGTTCAACAGCCTGTTGCAGCATATTTTTTAACTGGATCTGAATCCAGACTACCGGCAACCAGCATAAACCTGCCACCACATACCCAATATAAGTGATCTGTAGCCAAAAAGCATGCAGATCAATTCCACTGTGCCACAGCAGCCAGAAGCCGGTAACTGGTTGTATAATCACAGCGGGGAAAGTAAAAATAAAATCTGCTAAAACCGTTTTACGAACTGCATAATATTTTTCATGAATATTATTGGCCGAGTTAGAAATATACATAAAAAAAGCAATACCCAACCCGGTGCCAAACAATACTGTTGAACTGAGAATATGGATTGTTTTTATTATTAAATAATTATCCAAAATAAAATCCCTGATAAATCATTTAAGAAAACATAACCAGAAGGTTGTAACGAAGTAAATGACTCCTAGTCAGGCAATGCTTTAAACCCATCCAGACCCGGTGTTTTCATCTGAAAATTACGGTTAATAAATTCACCCGTGGTTTTATCAAATCGGTAGTCCTTACTCCAGTCAATAATATTATCAATCACAGCGTGGATAGCGTCTGCTATATAAATTACTTCTTCGTCAGTCATTAACGGATGAAGTGATACTCTGACCCATCCGGGTTTTGCGGTAAGGTCACCCGCATCTATCTGTGCCGTTATTTTTTCTGATTTCTCGGGCTCAACATGTAATAAAAGATGGCCATAGGTTCCGGCACAGGAACAGCCTCCCCGGACCTGTATGCCGAAGCGATCATTGAGCAATTTAACGATTAAATTATAATGAATATTTAAGAAATAAAATGAAAAAATCGCCAGCCGATCCATACGGTTTCCTTCCAGCAATTCAATATCATCATGACTGGTAAGATGTTCTGCAAAAAGTTGTTTAATATGCTTCTCACGCGCGAGGATATTCTCCACACCCATTTCATCTTTTAATTTTATCGCCAAAGCCGCACGAATAGCCTGTAAAAATCCCGGCGTACCACCATCTTCTCGGGTTTC
>DRNA01000044.1 GCA_011322365.1 Aeromonadales bacterium
ATTGTTTATCATACTATTATCTGGCACACTCTCACCAGTTGCAACAAAACATTTTCAGGAGCCTTACTTTGTCTATATGGTTTAATGCGGTTGATATTGATCAGGTAAATGCGTTTTCTAACAAAGGCCTGACCCATACATTAGGTATTCATATTGATGAGATAACTGACCATCAACTCAAGGGCTCCATGCCAGTAACTGAAGCTGTTTTGCAGCCCATGGGTTTATTGCATGGCGGGGCCACCATTTCACTTGGAGAAACTCTGGCAAGCATCGCAGCTTATCTTACCATCGATCCACAAAAATATGCCTGTGTGGGTCAGCATATTGATGCAAATCATATTAAATCAGCCACAAATGGTGTGGTTTCTGGTACAGCTTCCCTTGTTCATAAAGGTCGGCGCTCACAATTATGGGATGTTGAAATTTGTAATGAAAATAATGAAATTATCTCGCTAATTCGTATTGGAATGGCAATTATCCACCGATAACGCCTTAAACCTGCTATTTTCATAAAAAATATATGAAAAATGTGCGCTATTCATCGGTCAAAACTTCAAATTATCAGCTATGCTATACAACAAAGTTATGTTTTTAAATCAAATGGTTGGTTAAATTTTAGCCAGTTGAAAAATTCCTGGAGTTAAATGTGAAATCCTTTTATTGCTATTTCAGCCTTTTATTGGCGTTATCATTGCCAGTATTTGCTGAAGAGCCGGAAGCTAAAGCCGATACCTCAGAATTGGCTAATCGAACAGAAGAGATAAAAAAGCAGGTGGTTGAACTCAATCGTGATCTGTTTTTACTGGAAGAAGACCTACTTCATCCTGCTTCGACTCGATTATCCGTATATGTGTCCATGGATTATGGTGTATTTTTCTCTCTGGAAAGTGTTCGTATTCAGTTGGATGGAAAGCCGGTGACGGCTTTTTTATATACAGATAAAGATGTGAGTGCATTAAAAAGGGGGGCAATTCAACCACTATTTATGGGGAGTATTGCAACCGGGGAGCATGAACTGGTTGCCATATTTACCGGTATGGGACCTAGAAATACACCCTACAAACGAGCTATCAGCCTGGATTTTGAAAAACAGACCGGTGAAAAAGCCTTTGAAATTCAGGTAGTGGATAGTTCGCATAAATTACAACCCGAATTCGTTGTCAAACAATGGAAATAGTACCAGGAAAATAATTGATGCCCACTGCATTAAACTTTAAATCACTGGTGCTGACAGGCAGTCTTCTCTTATGCCTGTATTCGCCGGTTAATGTCGCTAAAGAGCAAGGTGAACCGGTGCGTTCTCCTCAATGGGGTGAAGTATTGTTCTCCCATTACAAGGGCGATGATCTGGACGCCCTTATCCGCCTTCTTGCCAGAGAACAGCAGGGCAAACTTAAAGAACACGAAACTACAGCAAATTTGTTTGCTGCTGGTTTACTGCTTGATCTTGGATTACCTGTTGCAGCCCAGGAACGATTGGATAACACGCCTGCTGATATGCTCAGTGCATGGCAAAAGTCCAGGTTATCAATGGCTTTGGCGAGAGTTTATTATCGACAGCAACACTACAATAAAGCACAGCTGCAATTAGCCCAAATTGATGAAAAGCATCTTGATGAAGATGATATTCAGCGAAAGCGTTTGATGAGTGCTCAACTATTATTTCGTAATCATGAATATGAAGCTGCTTCGAGGCAATTGGAATCTATAGAGAAAAAGGGCAATATGCAACTCTATGCACGTTATAATAATGGCTTGTCGTTGCTACAGCTCAATGATCCGCTGGCACAGGTAAAGGGAGAACAACTACTGGAATCCATTGTTCAGTTGCAACCTCTGGATCAGGAACAATATGCTTTAAAAGATCAGGCGATATTAGCACTGGCACTATATTCATTAAGAATAAAAGATGCGAAAAGAGCACAGAATTTACTGTTAACCCTACGTGTAGATGGCCTGGTCACCCATGATGGTTTATTAACTCTGGGTTGGTCTTACGCAGCAGAAGGGGATTATAAAAAAGCTTTAATCTATTGGTTAAAGTTATCAGAAGAAGATGATCTTCTGGAACCGACCGTACAGGAGTCCTGGCTGGCTGTTCCCTATGCCTACCAACAACAGGGTGATTTTCAGAGTGCTATATATGGCTATGAGCAAGCGTTATCTTCACATCTTAAGGCATTGGAATCGTTAAATTCCCTGGAAGATCAAGAAGCCTGGCGAGCACTTTTATATCAACAGCAAACGGCAAACAATAGTTTCACAAAAAATTCACCGGGTTTCCAACGACAGCTGGTTGGTGACGCTGAGTTTTTTGAATTGTTGTCTCAATGGCAACAACTGTATAAATGGGACAATAAATTACAGTTTGCATTGACAGCGTTAACACCCATTCGGGTCATGCTAGAGACCAATGACCAACGTTTTAAGGAAAAATCGGCGCTGGTAAATGAAAAACTGAAACAAATATCAGATCTAAAACTTGCGGAAAAACAGTCAGAGTTGAAGCAGATATTAAAACAGCAAAAGCAGTTAGCTGTGGCCGAACTGTTGCTGCCGGAACAAAGTGCAAAAATCTGGCATCGACTGCAATCTGCGGAGCAATTAACGAAAGTTATCCCTGAAGAAAAATTGGGCGAAAAAGGTGAGCAGTTACGTAGAATAAAAGGTGTTGCATTATGGGATTTTCACCGTAACCGAGCTGAAACCATACAAAATGGTTCAGAAGCGGTCGAACATTTAGGCCGTGAAATGACTAAACTTAATCAACAGATTAGCACTTTGGAAGTTCTTTTATCTAAACCCAGACAGCCTTTACCAGAAGCACTCGCCAGAGTAGCAGAACTAAAAAAACGTGGTCAGGAAACCGTTTCCATGCTTACTGAGTTAACTGAGACCTATGAACGGGCAATGGCGAACCGTTTTAATCATCTTATTGATATTAGACGCAGAGCATTAACACAACTGGCTGAACAGGCAACCCTGGCTCTTGCTCGATTACGATTTAAAGCCCTCAGGGATGAAAAGGGCATGTTAAAAGATGGTGTGGATGAAAATGAAGATAGTACTTCCTCTGAAGTAAAGGCGTCCAGGGATGAGATTTCGGAACCAGAAAATTCTGAAGAAATCGAAATAAAAAAAGTAGAAAAGGAGGCAGAATCACATGAATAAAATTCGACGTGTTTCTATCCTTTTGCTGAGTAGCCTGACTACTTTATCCGGTTGTAGTTTTAGTCTGGATTTTACAGATAACTGGTTTGCGGATGAACCACCTCCACATATAGAAGAGCCTACTTTAAAGACGCTCGAAAATACTAATATTGTAGCTAATCCTTCAAAACTACCCGATGCTACCTTACAACAGGCCAAAGACAGTTATTTACGATTATTAAATACGGCAAAATCTGAAAATATTATCGCCGAATCGCTACAGCGCCTGGCTGAAATTGAAGGTTTGATGGCCGAGAATGCTTTATTTAGAAATGATCAGCAACAAACAAGCGAGCATCTTGATTTGTCGGAAGGATATTATCGCCGACTATTAAACGAATTCCCGCAGTATATTAACGAAACAGAGACTCGCTATCAGTTGGCCAGAATTTTATCTTTAAACGGTAAAGCCGAAAAATCATTGGCTTATCTTGATAATTTATCTAAATTACCTTCAAAAGAAATGGAAGCCATAGAAGCGCGATTCAGATTGGCAGAAACAGCTTTTTCCCGTAAAGATTATCGGGGTGCTTATGCTCTTTATAATCGCGTAATTGCAGAAGGAAAATCGACAGAATTTTATAATACGGCACTCTACAAAAGAGGTTGGTCATATTTCAAAGTGCAGAAGTACCATAAGGCATTTAATGATTTTACCACTTTGTTAGATCACGTTTATGAACCGGAAAAAACCCGAAAGAAATCTATAAAGTCTTTAATGTCAGACACTTATCGGGTTGCAGCATTATCTCTGTCCTATCTTCAGGGTCCAGATTCTGCGAAGAAATTTTTTAAAGAGCATGGCCATAAACGCTATGAATCAGAAATGTATAAGGCGTTAGCTCAGCTCTATGATGAACAGGATCGGTTTCAGGACACGGCAGAAACCTATTTTGCTTTTGTTGAAACAAACCCACTGGATAGCCATGCACCAGAATTAGAAAGTCTGGGTATTAATGTGTTAGGTAAGGCCGGTTTTGTGGATCTGGTGCTGGATGCTAAAAAACGTTTTGTGGAACATTATAGTGTTAACAGTCAATATTGGCAGAAGTCAGGACGTGCACGATCGACTAAAGTTGCTGGTTGGTTGAAAAGTCATTTAAATGATGTGACCGGTTTTTATCATGCTGAAGCACAAAAATCTAAAAAGAAAGCCGATTACCTTGAAGTTGCTCGGTGGTATCGGTTATTTCTGGAAAACTTTCCTGATGATAAAGATGCAGTAAATAAACGTTGGTTACTGGCCGAAGCGTTAACCGATGGTGGAAAATCAGTTGAAGCCGCTGAACACTATCATGTGCTGGCATATGAGCCATCAAATCTGAAAAAAAGCAGGAAAGAAGAAGCCGGTTATCGTGTGATTTTATCTCGTCAGAATAGTTTAAAATTGACAGAAGATAACAAAATAAAAAATGCCAAAACCAGAGCCGCTATTTCGGCGGCACGTCTGTCTTTAATTAATGCCAGTCTTGAATACCGTAAAGCATTTGTCGGAGCCAAAAGAGTGCCTCAGGTACTCGCTCAGGTAGTCGAATTACAGGTTACTCAAGGTCAGATTAAACCTGCTATTGAAAATGCCAGGGATTTGATTCATTTGCCAAAAGTCACCAGAAAACAAAAAGCCCGAGCTCGTGAAATAGTAGCTAATGGTGAATTTGATCTGAAAAATTATGCCGCGGCTGAAATTGCTATTAATAATATCTTCAGAAAAGATCGACCACGAGGTGAGATAGCAAAAAATTTCCATGAAAGACGCGCGCAAGCAATTTACAAGCAGGGAGAACAGGCAAAAACGGCAGGAAAATTAAACGAAGCGGTTAAACATTTCCTGCGATTAGGGAAAATTGAAAAGAAATCACCGGTGAGAATTAATGCTGAATACGATGCAGGAACATTGCTTCTGCAAATGAAAGAATATTCCAGAGCAGTTGGCGTTTTAACCGCTTTCGCCAGTAAATATCCGAAACATAAACTGGCAAAGGATATTCCGGCAAAACTGGTTCTTGCTTATGAATCAACGGGGAACTGGCGTGGTGCTGCACGAGAATATGAAAAAGTTGCCGCCAGTTCAAAAGATATTAATGTGGCACGAACTGCGGTATGGCAGGCAGGGCAAAGCTGGATGAAAATCAACAATAAAGCGGCTTCTGAAAAAGCAACTGAAATCTGGAAACGATATGTCAAAACCTATCCAGAACCGGTTGATCTTTCTCTTGAGGCCAGACAAAATCTGGTTGATTTGTATGGCAAACTTAAGGTTCGATGGAAACAGGACTTTTGGCGTAGAAAAATTATTGCTGAAGTATCGACCCGAAAATTAAGCGATGACCGGGCCAGGCTGTTGGCTGGTGAGGCTCAGATAGCGCTCACTGAAACCGATTTTGCTGCATTTAAAGCGGTTAAGCTAAAGCAGCCATTGGCTAAAAGTTTAAAGAAAAAACAGAAATTACTGAAAGCTACATTAAAGGGATATGGCAAAGTGCTGGATTACGGGATTGCCAGGCTATCTACGCAGG
>DRNA01000045.1 GCA_011322365.1 Aeromonadales bacterium
AATCTATACCCATGATACCTGAAGATGCAGGTTTCAGTGGGAATTAAAAGCACTTTAGGCAAGGCGTAGATTGAAGGCAATGGTTATTCCATTGGTGAAATCAACAACACAGAATAAAGTGCTTTCAAACCCATCGTAGAAGCATTTCAGGCCATCTACTTCTGCGTTGCCTAAATGGACTTAGGTAAGGGGCGTGAGCAGGACGCGGAAGCTTTGCATGAGCTTACAATAGAACGACTATTGCCTCACTCATGCGTCTTAAATTGAATGGCCTAAAACACTCTGAAATCCTGCATCTTCAGGTATCATGGGTATATTCATCAGCATGTAGCAACTGCAGAAATTCAAATGAGAAATTATATACATCACCCGGCCATCTGGCTGAGATATAATGGCGATCTTTTACCACAAATCCCCGTTTTAAATTTGAAGCGCTATCCCTGAGAAGTGGTTTCGGTCCGGTAATAAAGTTGTCTATACTGGCAAGCACAGATTTCACTTCATCTTCAACGGTAATTTCGGGATAAGTCAGGTAATAATTACCCATCCATAAACGGGTAAGATTATAAGCAGCCTGTTCCTGTGATTGTAATAATGAAGTGGTTTTGTAATCATAAAGTACCGATTGTCCCGTCTCAGCATCAATACTCCTTGCTGCCACCACAACGCCATGACAGATAGCGGCAACAGCTTTTTCAGCTTTAAAAAATCTTACCACCTCTGACTGAAGCACTTTAGATTCCAGGTAATCTTTAACGCGCTTATCATGACCACCGGGAAGCACTAAACCATCATATTCCTCATAGCTGATATCTTTATAACTTATCGGATTATTAAATGATGGGGAAGACTCAAGTTCTTTACAGGCATTGACAGCATCCTGACGAGCTTTTAACAAATACTTCCAGATCCCGAGGCCTTTGCCTGTAAGCATAGTTTCATCTGCATTTGCTTTCTTGCCATCAGGCGTTGCAAAAACAACCGCCACATTATTTTCATGGAGAATTTTCCAGGGAATAGCCACTTCGGTAGGATCAAATCCGTAGTGTGGTAACGGCATAAGTACTTTTTTTATCATTACTATGTTCTTCTCTGATTTATCACTAACAACCGTCAATGAAGATAAAGTACCACGAGGGACCCTGAGTTGCATAATGTCTACAAGCTTTTACTACTTTTTAAATCTTTAATAGCCTTTGCGGCTGCAATTGAGGTAAATAAACTGACCAAAAGAACCAGTGTGGCAATGATAATAACATAAGCATAATTATCATTCCCCAGTAAAATTCCGGTAACTACCGGCCCTGATGCCAGACCCAGTTTAGAGGCCATACCACCCATGGCAGCAACCTGTCCATTGTGATCAAGCTCGGCGCACATAGAGAAAAGATAGGGGATCACAAAAGCCCAGGTAATACCGACGCCCAGGTTAGCTAATATCCATATCAGACTATTGGCACTGTAGATTAATGCCCAGGTACCTAACGCGGTCAGACCGATTCCCAGAGTGAGTGTTTTTACCAGACCAAAACGAGTAGATAGCCAGATGACCAGCAATGAACCAATGATACCTATCCAGGCAGCCCAACCTAATGACACACTGATAAATTCAATTTTCAAACCATAAAATTTTCCCAGACCCACAATAAAAGCATACAGCCCCATATTAGCTGCCTGAAAAAGAAAAATAGAAATAAGTGTTAATAATAAAGGTTTTTGAGTGAGTAACTTCCAACTGGAACGAGTTATTTTTTTTGTGGTCAGGTGCTCAAAATCGGGAATAAAGGGTACCATTAACAGCGTGACAAAACTAAACAGAATCAGGCTGATAAACAAAACACTGATACCATAACTTTCTACTAATTGAGGGATTAACATCATACCCACGCCCCCAAATCCAAACTGAACTAATAACAACATCCCAAAGGTTCGGTCCGGTTGATATGTTTTAGCAATTATGGCAAAACCGATACCTACAAGAGCCCCCCCTATCAAACCATCCACAAATCGGACCATGGTCAATACGGAAGCCTGGGTAATAAACATGGAAATGATATCCACGGTAATCAGACTCAATAACAACCCTGTCGAGACTTTACGCCATTGAATTTTCTGCACAAAAAATACTGCACTCAAGGCTCCCAGAGCAGCGCCATAAACGTTTGCAGAACCGACTAAACCTGCCTGTTGATTAGTGAAGTGTAATGACTGTTTCAAACCATCGACTAATGCAGGCATGATATTGACATAGAACAAACCGGCTGTAGTCAGAAAAGATACCAATACCCGAACCAGCATACCATCGGTTTTTGCTTTGGGAAATGTATGAAACAAAATAATTACTCCTCACAGATAGGAAACTGCCTATTCAGTTCTTTTATCGCTTTTAACCATAAAAATTTATTATTATCAGAAAAGTTATAATACAGAATATCTTTTGATACCAGAGCAACGGTAATTCCGCCAAAACCAGACATAAACGGGATCCATTTTGGTTTTTTACAGTGTAATGCCCGGCTTACTTCTAACGCCCAAAAGCCATTATTGTATGCAATCCCGGCTTCTGCCCCATCTCTATTAATTCGGTTTTCACCTACCTGCAAAGCACTTTTGAGCATTTTCCTGTCCAATACAATGGCACCATCAGTTGCTGATAATTGATGCTCCAGAAAATGACTAATTTTAATAATATCATCAATATGATAAGTCAGCCCCCAACCAGTGAAAGGCTGCTTAACATCATCGTAAGTTCTCCTGGTGTTATTCAATAATGGAGAGAGCTTTAATTTACGCCATAAGTCATTAACAAATAAATCCTGATAACTATCTTTATCTGAATTATTGGTGATTTTCTTCAGTAGTCGGTTCAACATGACACCCGCCAGATAGGTATCAGAGGTATGGTAAACCATGGTTTTACCAGGAGGCGCTTTATGTGGAAACATATTACAGGCCAGATTTGTTTTTTCGTGATCGGTTAAACTGATAAAAAACTGGTACATCTGTTTTGAAGCTTCATCTTTGTGTGGTGTTCTGGAAAGATAGTTTCCGCTTCTCATATTAATCAAGTCATCCAGGATAACATTATTCCATTTTCTGGATTGACATTGCGGTATAACTTTATTTACAAGTACTTTTCTTATACCGGGATAAATATGCTCCATTCGCATGGTTCCGATTCCTGCAAAAATACTTTTAGCAGTAGAATATGAAGGTAACGCCAACTGATCACAAAAGGGGTATTTCCCAAAACGAGTCTGACAATTTAATTGATAGTGTTTGTTCTTAATAACAACCCCTGACATAGTGGACCCTTCAATATAGGGAGGCATCAGGTTCACAACATTCAACTTCGGAAAGTCTGTTTTTAAATTTTGGCGAGAATAGGTGTGGAGTTTATTCTTTTTTTCGAGAATATAATCCTGCACCAATTGATCATCATTCGCAACCTTTGTTGATGTGATTTTTATTTTCAATGGCGAAGCCAGATTAAACTGATAATAACTGCAGGTTTCACTGCCAATTTGAAAAAAACCTTGTACCTTTTTATTGTCCTTATTAAACCGAAGTAGCATAAGTCCATTATGAGTACAATTGGCATTTTTTTCCTGCAATGAAAACGGTAATACTATTGTTATATTCGTTGTATTTTTTTCCCACCAGATTTTTCCGGGCGATATTTGCCAATCCCAATAAGGATGTTGAGTTGACTGAACACCCCGAAGTGATGGGATAATATTCTCGCCATAGCGGATCAAGCCAACTCTTATTTCTGGAAGCTCTCTGGTTTTAAATCGCCGGTTTGAAGATACGTTATATTTATCTTTTAAAACCCGAAACAATTCACTGCCTATTATTGGCTTTATTTCAAGTTCAACTTCAAAGCTACGGGAATCAAGTGTTTTATCCAAAGGAGGCATGAATACCTTTGTTGAATAAAAGTGCGTAGGCTTATTTGTTTGCTCCAACCAGTTGTCACTACTGACAGAGTTCATTTTCACCAATTTATTCTTCGCATAAATTGGCATGGACATTATAACAAAACCTATTAATAGATAACTTATCTTCATCATCCTTATAGATAACCTACTCACAATTAATTCCTCTACTGGTTAATTTATCCTGAAGGGGTCGTAGCTGCAATTCATATCTTTTCCAACGATTAACAGATGTTTTGTAAATGGGTTGCCTCACCTGTGACAGACTTGCTGTTGCAGTTGGCGCGGAATTTTGATGAAAGTCCATCATTTCACCCTGCCAGTCTAATTCACAATATTGAACTAAACGTCTTATTTCTTTTTGTGGACTATTGACCAGCTCATGATACTCAACATCCAGAAAGCCGTCAGGATAGAGTTCTCGCCAGTGCTTCATAAGGTCATGGTATGCACAAAAATATTCAGCCAAATCATCATAATCATAAGAAAACGGGTAACCCATTCTAAATAATGTTTTGTACATAGCATAACAACTATCTAATGGATGTCGTTTTAAATGAATTATTTTAGCCCTGGGAAAAGCCTGCTTAATTAAACCCAGATAAAGAAAATTAAGAGGTGTTTTATCAATCAGGTATTTGTCAGAAATACCATACCCCCTCGTTGCATGTGTGTATCTCCTGGCCAATAGATCAAAATCTACGGTTGCTGATTTTTCAATTAAATTTAATTTTCCGCTATTCGGTCCCACAGTATGCATTAACGAAAAGGCAAAATTATTTATCTCCCCCAAACTACCCACTTCAGAATGATTACTTAATATGCGTTCCAACAAGGTAGTTCCACTGCGTGGAAGTCCGAGAATGAAAAATGGCGTAGACTCAGAACCTGACACTTTGCTTTCTTCCAGAGTTTTTCTGTTAAATACTTCACGTATTTTGTTCAAAGCATTAACATCATTTTGAACCTGATATTGCATTTTTTTACGTCTTTGAGTTGCAGCTGCCTGTAGATATTTAAATGACTTGTCATATTCTCCAATATCTTCCAGTTCTTTTGCCAATGCATAGCCCAAAGTAATTTCAGCCTGTGGGTTTTGATATTTGCTGATTAACAATTCCAATTCATCAATATGATTATTTATACTGTTTTTTTTACTAAGTACACTACGGCTGTAATAGGCATCAAAATCGTCTGGTTTATTATTAATAACCGTTTCCAGTAAAGATTCAGCCTGATAAAAATCACCCACACTCATAAGAGAAGAGGCCAGATTATATTGATATGTAGATTTGTCAGGGCAAAGTTGGTTAGCCTGTTGATAACACTTTACTACCTTTTCATGTTGAGCACAGTGTAGATATAGTTCAGCTAATTTTGCATAAAACTGATCGTTTTGTATTTTCTTCTGCTCTAATTCATCTAGCAGCAAAATAGCTTTAGCCGTTTCCCCAGCATAAAGAAAACATTCAACCAGTCTCAGTTTAATCAGCAAATTATCTACATTAATTTTATCCGAGTTTAGAATACAGCTCAGCATTTCATCAAATTCAGTATTCTGCTGATATGCCTGACTTAACAGTATAGATAGAGCCACATTATCAGGCTGGTTTTTTAGTATATCAAGACAACAGCTTATTGCCTGATCACTTTTATTCTGAAGCAGCAGTTGTTTTATTTTATTAAGGTGTTGTTCTGATGAAAGGTTTGTCATAACTATTGCAATATTCCAACTCTAATTTTGTGTCCATCTTTTAACAACATTAACATAAAAAAGGGCACATAATAATGTGCCCCTCAAGCCCCGGTTTTTCAGGGTACCCACAACACCTTCTAAAATTGATACGTTACCGTTAACCCTAATGTTCTTGGCAATGCAATGAATTCTTTGGAGCCATTTCCAAAGTAGTTCTGTGCCGGAGATGTTCCCATATACTCCTCTTTAAACAACCCGGTAACACCCTCTTCATTACCAAGATTTTTAACGTAGAAAGTAGCACTCCAGTTATCAGCATAAATACTTGATGAAAAATCCCAGATACTGAAACCAGCTAAAGTTTGCTTAAATCGTATCGAATCACTTATCGCATTTTCGGTAGATGATTGATTGTACAATGACACTCGATTTGCCCAGTTCCAGCCATTTTCTAATAACAGGTTGTGTGAAAGTGACAGGTTTATGGTATTATCCGGCGTTCCGGGCAACTTGGTTCCATCCAGGGCCACCGGATTTGTACGATTTACATCGACTGGTGTGAACACATCACCTTTCAGTTTAGCTGAAACATTGGACCACCCAATCCCATAATGCCACTCATCATTTTCACCAAAGTATCCTTCCAGCTCAATTTCGATACCTTTGGTGACCGCTTTATCCGCATTTTGTGCTGCAAAAAATCCCCAGTTAGTGGTTGCGGTATTAATCTGAATATTATTCCAATCCACATAAAAGAATGAAACATTATAATTCATATTACTGTCTGTAGAGCCCTTAATACCAATCTCATAGTTAGTCACTGTATCCGGCTCAAATTTTTGCCAGAGTGGCGATTCGGCAAATATGCCGGATAAAGGAACTGCATTTGTTCCGCCTCTACGATAACCTTCAGAGATGGTACTATAAATCATTGCATTTTCATCCAGGTCATAAGATGCATTAATTTTATATAAAGTCCCTTTATCATTTTCTTTAAAATTAACATTATCAGTAAAGGAAAAACTCGAATATAAACCAACACCTAACATGGTATCATTTTTAAAATCATTATCGTATCGTCTTGCACCAACAGTCATTCTGAACTCTTCGGAAAAGTTATAGGTTAGCTCACCGAAGAAAGAAAACTCTTTATAATTTTGCTGCCGATTAAACTGGAAATCATTGTCGTTGACCACAACGCCGGGACCAAACGCCGCATCGGCCCAATTCTGAAAACCTCGAAGATAACTGTTTTGCGTAGCACCCAGATCCTGATCCTGGTAAAAAATCCCTGCCACATAATCAATGGTATTATCGCCATTTGAAACCAGTCTCAGCTCTTCAATAACGGCTTTATCAGAATAGGTTCTGGCGGCTTCTGCCATAGGTCTTGGGTAATTATAATAGAAAGCACCTAGCCATCCATTTTGTGCATAGAACCCGGTATTTTCACTGATACTATCACCTTTGTGATTATAACTGGACGTACTGCTGGTAAGCGTAGCAAAACCCAAATCCAGATCCATTTCCAGACTACCCAGGTCTATGTTTCTTGAGGAAGGCTCCAGCTGAATTGAACCATTTTCATAACGCTGATATTGACGACCAAAACCATCTTTACCTGTTGTCTGTTGTCGTCTACCACCCACATCATCGGATTGAGTCTGATAGGTAAATAGTGCAGAAAAAGTTTCACTGGGCTGGAATAATACTGAAACTCTGACATATTCAATATCAACCGTATCGGCATTTTGTACATTATCAACAACCGACGTTGCTGCCAGTGGACCGTCCGGAGCCACCGGCACACGGTTAGCATCCAGGCGATAAACGTTTACATAATCTGTAATGCCTGCATAATCCATTTTTCCTGCCACAAGTCGCATGGCCATGCTCTCACCTAAAGGAATATTCAAAATAACATCTGTATTCCAACTGAGATCACTGGCACCATCAGTAGAGCTCAAACCTGCGATTACCTTTCCACTAAACTCGCCAAGTTCAGGTTTATTTAAAATATACTTTACCGTTCCACCCAGCGAACCCGAACCATATAATGTGGCCTGTGGACCTCTCAATACCTCTACTCTGTCAATATCCTTCAATACGATATTGGCATACACTGGTGTATCATTGATATAGGTTGATACCGTAGGTACGGTTGACAGGGCATAATCTCCGAGTGCTGAACCATCTACGTTCAAGCCTCGAATCATAATACCGTTAATGACACCTGAGTTTCTCTGGCCCCGATCCACTACGGCAACACCGGGAATATTTCTCATCAATTCTGCAGCATCAGTAATCTGCGCATCAGATAACATTTCTCCAGAAATAGCCGATATATTAAAGGGAACATCCTGTACATTTTGCTCTCTTCGATTGGCGGTCACGATAACTACGTTCTCTTTACTATCGTCGGAGCTAACTTTATCGTCTTTACTATCGGCAGCAAATCCGCCTGTTGACAAAAGCAACGCCGCTGAAATAGCCGTTGCAACGCCTGTCCTCCTGAAAATAGGGGATCTTGATGGTGATTTATACTTCATTGGATACTCCTCCACGAGAAGATGTTATTTTTATAAGGTTATTTAACTGATAAATTACAGTAGAGCTATAATGTCGAGTAGGACCAGTTTTGCAATTTGGATTAGTCCAGATTTGTTTGACCATGGGTTTTATTTTCATACGGCTTTACCATTGGTTTTCTGAGGTACTTGCAGAGCTCCCAGATCCGCTAGTGCACCAGAATCGTTTCTATCCCGATAAACCGGGAAATTTATTGGATGATCACGAAAACTTTTCAGGGTCTGACCAAGTCCATGGAAGCCTCTTTCACGCACATCTCTAACACGGTCAAAATCTATTTGAACCGGAATCACTTCCCTGCCAACACTTGCCTGGTAAATGGTTTCACCTTCAGGACCAACGATGATGGACTTGCCATAACCAATATTTCCCGTTGAGTTAATATTAATAAAATAGCTCTGATTAACCGCTGCATTGGCCTGAGCTAATATGAGTTCAACCGGCCGATCAATGGTGTTGGTTAAAGTGGGACAGATAATGGCTTCCGCACCCATCCAGGCCAGGGTTCTACTTACTTCAGGAAACCATTGATCGTAACAAATCATCAGGCCGATTTTCCCCACATCCGGCACCTCAAAAACCACAAAGGATTCACCCGAACAAACACCTTTTTCATAAGGAAAAAAGGGAAACAGTTTACGATAACGGTCAATAACCTGCCCCTGTGGGTTAATCACGGGAGAGGTATTAAAAAGACGGCCTTCTTTTTTCTCAAAATAGGAACCGGGGATAATCCAGATATTATGTTTAACTGCCAGTTCACAGAAACTGGACTCCATTTCAGTGTTTTTGGGCTGAGCAAACTCATGGCTGGTGCCGTAGGCACTAAGTTCACCCAGCACAATCATATCGATCCAGGGAAAACGACTTATTGCCGTATCAATTTCTTTACATAAGATGGCTAAATTATTCTGATTATCCAGAGGGAGTTGTAACCCGGCAATTGAAAACTTCGACATTGTGCGCTCTTGATTGTGGTTCAATAAGCAACAATGTAATGAGTCCAGATCAGTTTATATAGAGCCAGTTTTTATAGTGAGACTAGACCAGTTTAGAATTTTCTGTGGCCACATATTGAATAATAGCTGTATCCACCAGGCGTCCTTTTTGATTAAACCAGCAAATTTTATGGTCTTCAATAGTAATATAAAATCCGGCCTGTTCCGCATACGCCCATTGATTCCATTGACGAAACCAGAGATCATTTTCAATCCACCATCGACCTTGATCATAATCATCACCCGCATGACCTGCTCGACCCAGCATTTTTCCATCAGCCCTTAATTCGATAGTACAGGGTTCACCATAAACAGTTTTGCAAATTAGCGATGCACCAGCAAGTTGCTCAAATATTTCATTCTTCGTCAGTGGTTTCTGGGCACTTTGATCTAAAGTTTTAATCTGATTTACTGAAAGTTCTCTGATCAGTTTTGCTAATTTATCCACACCCTCACGAATAGAATTTTCTTTTAAACTGGTCACTCCCATTCTAAAACAGGGGGAAACATTTTTTTTCAGAAAATATTTTTTATCAAAATAATAATCTTCAACCGGCTCAATGAGGATGCCCTGCTTAGCTGCTTTTTGTACCAGTTCCGAAACAGATATCTGGGGAGGGCATTTTACCCAGAATGCGGTACCGCCCTGATTAGGAATGGTTAGTATCGATTGAGGCAAATAGTGATTCAGGGCATCTCTTAAAGCCGTCCAACGATCAGAAAATATCTTGTTAATACGCATCATAAAAGCATCATAATGCCCTAAAGAGATAAAAAAAGCCGCTGTTCGCTGGTTACTTTTTGGTGGATTTCCCACCATTAGCCGGCGTAACCTTCGGGCCTCAGCAATCAGTTGAGGGGCAGCCACAATAAATCCCAGTCCTAACCCTGGAGCCAACGCTTTAGGTAAGGCAGAAACGTAGATCACACGATCATCCGTATCCAGACTTCGTATTGCCGGGTTTGGGTTTCCAAAATAATTCCTTTCGCATTCGGAGTCATCTTCTATGATTAACTGATCCTGTTGCTTGGCCATTTCAATAAGCTGTTGCCGACGAACCATGGGCATGGTAACCGCCGTTGGTTGCTGATGGCTCGGTGAAACAAATATCAGCTGACAGTCATTTAACTGCTCGTTAATCAATAGACCGTGCTCATCAATAGGTTGCGGATGTATCTGGCAACGGGTAAGTGCCAGACAATTCCTTAAGGCCGATGATCCGGGGTCCTCCATGGCTACACGGGTTTTTTTATCACTCAACAAATTAGCCAGTAAATACAAGGCATGCTGACTTCCCGCGGTGATCAGTATTTCTTCTCTTCTGGCATTGATACCCCTGCGAGGCAAAATCTTGGTTCTGATTTCCTCTATCAGCATGGCATCATCGGCATCACTTTCCACTTCCAGCTGCGTCGTTTGCAGGTATCCGAATGCCAGGCGACTGGCTTCCTGCCATTGTGAAACAGGATAGAGAGAGGTATCAAACTTGCCATCGATAAAGGGGTAAGGGTGTTTTTGCCAGTCACCCGGCCAGATAAAATCGCCTTTACCGATATCGCTAATTTTTATTTTTTGCTGCCAGCGTTGTTGAACATCAGCAGTTTCTTTCGGCTCCTGATAAATATCCAGTCGCCCATTTAAAATCTGCTCATCGACAAACAAGCCACTACGCTCTCGACTGACAATAAAACCTTCATCAATCAATTGATTATAAGCTAATACAACAGTATTTCGCGCTACATTAAGCTTTTTAGCCAGTTTTCTCGATGATAGTAAGCGCTGACCGACGGGTAATACTCCAGACAGGATTGCCTCAACCAGTTTCTGACGAATTTGATTTTGTAATCCCACATTACTGTCTGCATCCAGACTGATTAATAAATCCATCTCAACTCTTTACTCTGCGGTTAACTGGCATTAACTAGGCTTTTGCAGCAAAACACCGTTCCAGAACATCCAGCCCTTCATCAATCAGTGCATCACTAATCGTCAACGGTGGTAAAAACCGTATAACATTTCCACGGCTACCACAGCTCAGTAATACCAGGCCCTGTTGGTAGGCTTCAGCTACCACAGCTTTTGTTAACTCTGCATCCGGTTGGGTAACATCGCCCTGTTTCACCAGTTCAATAGCTATCATTGCACCCATCACACGTATATCACCAATGATATCTGATCGATTTTGCTGTAGCTTTTGTAATCGCTGCTTAAATTTTTCACCTATCGCATTAGCTCTTGGGATCAACTGCTGTTCTTCAATAATCTTCATTACCGCCAGACCCGCTGCACAGCCAATGGGAGAGCCGGCATAGGTTCCACCCAGTCCACCGGGTAAGGGTGCATCCATAATTTCAGATTTTCCAACTACTGCAGCCAGAGGAAAACCACCAGCAATGCCTTTCGCCATGGTGATTAAATCAGCTTCCACATCATGATGATGTAAACAGAACATCTCACCGGTTCGAGCAAAACCTGTCTGGATTTCATCGGCAATCATCACAATACCATGTTCATCACACAAGCTACGAATAGCTTTCAGAAAACAGCTTGATGCCGGATAAAAACCGCCTTCACCCTGAATCGGTTCGATAATTATGGCAGCAACATCAGCCGGGGCAATATCCACTTTAAACAGGTTTTCCAGCGCATTTAAGCTGTCGGCTTCGCTAATACCATGATAATCAATTGGAAAGGGTACATGGTAGATATCATTCGGGAAAGGCCCAAACAGGTTTTTATAGGGCGTAATTTTCCCGGTCAATCCCATGGTCATATTAGTGCGCCCATGAAAACCGCCGTTAAAAGCAATAATACCCCGTCGCCCCGTATAGGCTCGGGCAATTTTGACACAATTTTCAACCGCCTCAGCACCGGTGGTCACATAAATAGCTTTTTTTTCACTATCACCAGGTGCTGCCTGAATCAATTTTTCGGCCAGTTCTACTGAATTTTCATAGGGTGTAACCATAATACAGGTATGACTAAAGTGGTCCAGTTGCTCTTTGACCGCAGCAACAATCTCGGGGTGACAATGACCGGTATTGGAAACAGCAATGCCACTACCGAAATCAATGTAGCGTTTACCTTCAACGTCCCACAGTTCGGCATTTTTGGCTTTTTCAATATAAACTGCGGCTAAATTACCCTGCCCTCGGGCAATCACCTGCTGTTTTCTTTGTTGGATCTGATCATTAGTTTGCATTTTATTCTCCACACTCATTTTCCACATTTATTGGTCAATACCGCCCATACACATGTATTTAATTTCAAGATAATCATCCATTCCATATTTGGAACCTTCCCTGCCGGAACCGGATTCCTTAACGCCCCCAAATGGAGCCATTTCGTTGGAAATAATGCCTTCATTAATGCCAATAATACCGTACTCCAAAGCCTCACCCACACGCCAGACCCGGCCAATATCACGGGTATAAAAATAGGCTGCCAGGCCGACATTGGTATCATTGGCTATTTGAATCGCTTCTTCTTCTGTGGAAAAAGACAGTAAAGATGCCACCGGGCCAAACACTTCTTCACAGGCAACGGGCATCTCATTGGTGACATCGGTTAACACAGTCAGAGGATAAAAACAGTCACCCAGATTATCCGTATCACCACCAAGAGCAATGGTTGCCCCCTGTTTCACTGATTCATTTACCAGCGCTGCCACTGAATCACGCGCTTTAGTGTTAATCAATGGGCCATTGGTGACTTTACTGTCCTTACCCGGGCCTAAGACCAGACGTTCTTTAATGGCCTTAATTAATAGTTGAGTAAACTCGTCATAAACGCTCTGATGAATTAATACGCGATTAGTACAAACACAGGTCTGACCGCTATTGCGGTATTTGGAAGCCAGTAGCCCCTCAATTGCCGAGGGCAAATTGGCATCAGCAAAAACAATAAAGGGCGCATTACCACCCAGTTCCATACTGGTTTTCTTTAATGTTTTAGCACAGGCTGCCACCAGCTTTTTACCTACCTCGGTTGAACCTGTAAAAGTGAGTTTTCTTACTGTGGGGCTATCAGTTAGTACCGGGCCAATTTCAGAAGAACTCCCCACGACAATGTTGATCACACCTGCTGGAATACCCGCGCGTTCCGCCAGTTCTGCTAAAACCAGTGCCGATAATGGCGTTTCAGATGCCGGCTTACAAACGACAGTGCAACCTGCTGCCAGTGCTGGGGCAATTTTTCGCGTCAACATGGCACTGGGGAAATTCCAGGGAGTAATGCAGGCCACAACACCCACCGGCTGTTTAATACAGACAATACGTTTATCAGCCGATGGCTCGGGAATAGTATCACCATAAACGCGTTTGGCTTCTTCGGCAAACCATTCAATATAATTCGCACCATAGGCAATCTCACCCCGCGCTTCAACTAATACTTTACCCTGCTCAGCCGTCAGAATCTGCGCCAGATCTTCCTCATGCTGCATAATTAAATTGAACCAGTCTCGTAATAATTTTGAACGCTCCTTGGCAGTTTTTGCCCGCCAGAGCTCAAACGCTGCTTCAGCTGCTTCAATAGCCTGTTGCGTCTGCTCTGCACCCATTTTGGCTACCTGAGCTATACACCGGCCAGAATGTGGATCGATAACGTCCAGCGTTTTATCCGATGAAATCCATTGACCATCAATGTAAGCTGAAGTTTTAAGTAAAGAAGGATCAGAGAGTTTTAAATCCATAATAGGTCCAGTCGCTAAGAAAGTAGTACCAGAATATTACGCTCAATTGATGGAAATTAGCTATTGAATACCAAATAAGTTGCAGCAATAAATGCTGTTTTTGTAGTTAAAATCAGCAGAAAATTGCCTATTGCTCAGTTCCCGCTGGGAACTCTGGATGCAACAACTCAGCGATAGGGTAGGTATTTTTTGATACGATTTCTTTCATCACTACATAACTATGGTATTTACTGATGCCCAGATCGGAATCCAGCAACTTCTGGATGGTCTGTTGATAGTGGATAATACTGCGACAGCAAAATTTTACCAGATAATCATAGCCGCCACTGGCCAGATAACACTCCATGACTTCTGCAACGTGGGGAATTTGTTGTTCAAAGTGCCGATGATCTTCCAGCGTGTGCTCGGCAATGGTAATTTGCGTGAAAACCAGAATGGTTTCAGCAATTTTATTAATATCAATCAGCGCCTGATAACGACTGATTAATCCCATTTTTTCCAGGCGTTTTACCCGATGCAAACAGGGACTTGCCGATAATGAAACTTTTTCTGCCAGCTCAACATTTTTCAGACGGCCATTTTCCTGCAGAGCAACCAGAATAGCAATATCAGTTCGATCGATTTTGTGTTGGTAATTCACGCCATTAAATACTCAGTAAATAAACCAGCTTAAAGCTACTGACAATTACTAAACATGTCAATAACTTCAGGTGGACTCGTTTCTGTTGCCTCAGTAATACTGATAAGACAATCTCCATTTTTGATTAAGACACTATGACCGGTTTTTTTATCCATGATAATATCTTCAGAGGGGAGCTTAATTTGCTTGAGGATGGTTTTTATACTCGGATAGCCATGAATTAATTCAACCACCTGCTGATCAATTTCTGTATTTCCATCCATTAAACCTTTCTGAATAGCGACACTGTTGATGTGGTTAATTTTTGACTGTATCTCGGGAAATAAGGATTTATTAATATCAGATGTTGTTGTTTCTTCGGTTAATAGCTGTTGATTCTGAAAATAGATAAAAGCAAATGCCAGCAGGATAACCATGGCAATAAGAATAACAACAAAATTACTTTTCTTCTCGTTAGTCATAAATTTTAATCGTTAGAGATCACAGGAATTATTAACAGCATTAATCACACCGAAAAACAGTGGCCTACCATTAAATCGACTATCGAGATAGGCAATGAGACAACGCCCCTTCCAAACCAGCAGAATTCGATTGCCCAGAAAAAGCAGTACCCGATCAAAATCTGCACTATCAATTCCGGAAGCCGCTAAAATAGCATCCGCAGTGGGGTAGCCACCGGCCACATTAATCGCTGTACCTTCAAGTGTAATTGTTCCGGTATCAATACCACTGGTTAAAGATTTACTGTGCACAATGGTGTTGGTGCTTTTCATCGCACCCAAAGCTCCCTTGATGGCCGACAACTTTGCATTCCCCCCCAGATTGGAAAATTTTGGTAGTGCTATTGCAGTCATCACTCCTAAAATCACGATAATCATAACCAATTCGATTAGAGTAAAACCCTGTTGCAATTCAAATTTATGCACGTTGTGGAACTGCCTGAATTTTTGTGGCCTGATAGTCATTAATTTGCTGGAACTCTAAGTATAAATATCAATAAGTATAGTAAAAAATACTCAATATGGAGAACTTTAAATGATTATGGGCATAACAGAACCCTGGTTCATTGATTGTGCCCTTTACCACACTTGAAACATGTAGCAGAATAACTTGAGTGACAGCATGATGTTAGCCAGAACGCTATCTGATGTATTTAGGCAGCAGAGCAACTACTATTCCTATGAATATCAACACATACACATTGCCCACAAAGTAAGGGTAGATCATCAAAACCAATCCACAAACCAGAGGCACAACGGTTTTCTGTTTACGACCATAAATAAAATAACCCAGGCCTACAGCAGAAAAAACTACGCCCCAGAGCAATAAAGCCGTCGATGTCATGGTTAAACTTGTCCGATTTTGAAGAATACATTACACTCGATTCATTATAGTCCAAAAACGCCAACATCCCCATGTCTGCTGCCATTACAATTTATGCAGGGCCAACTGCACTCAAAGCTATCCGTAAAGATGGGCTCTCTGCTGAACAGGTTAAAGTGATTGCGGGCGCGGCAGGCGGGCCGAAATGGTTTACGCTTTATGGACTGGATCAATACCTGTTTGGCGAATTTTTCCCGCAGAAAAAGGAAATTTTGCAAACAATAGGAGCTTCTGCCGGAGCCTGGCGCATGGCTTGCCTGGGACAACAACATCCGCTTGCAGCCATTGACCGTCTGGCAAAACTCTATGCCGAAGAAACCTATTCTGAAAAACCTGATGACCATGAAGTCACTCTCAAGGCAAAAATCATGCTGGATAAGGTGCTAGGGGAAAATGGGGTCAATGACATCATTAATAACCCGAAAATCCATACCCATATTATTACCGACCGCTGTAAAGGTTTCCTCACCTCAGATAATACCAAAATTCAAATGCTGGGACTGGCCGCTAGTGCTTTTTTAAATTTATTCAGCCGTAAAAGTATGCAGCTCTTTTTTGACCGGGTTATTTTTCACAGCCCACTGGAACAGCAAGGTTTTTTTGAACTGGATACATTCCCCACGACCAATGTCATGCTCACTGAAAGCAACCTGAAACAGGCTCTGATTGCTTCCGGATCAATCCCGGTTGTACTGGAGGGAATTAAAGATATCCCCGGTGCCCCAAAAGGCGTTTATCGCGATGGGGGTATCACCGATTACCATTTTGACTTCCCCTTCTTAAAATCAGACGGACTGGTACTCTATCCCCATTTTTCCAGAATCCTATGCCCTGGCTGGTTTGATAAACACGCTCCCTGGCGAAAAATCACCCCTGAAAATTATCATAATGTTGTATTGATCGTTCCTTCAGAACAACACGTAGCTAACCTGCCTTACGGAAAAATAACCGACCGCACAGACTTCAAAAATCTTGAAGATAAGCCCCGCATTAAATACTTCAAAACGGTCCAGTCCGAAAGCCAACGTCTTGGAGAAGACTTTAAAAACCTTGTAGAAACCGGTAAAGGAATTGATAAAATTTTACCGCTTTTCCCAGAATAAATTTCTTTAGAGTACAAAATTGATTATTATCTGCCAGACAGGAACGGTGATAAACGAAATAATCAACCCCCAGCTTACCAGTGCGGCCACCAGTTCCGGTGCCAGACCTGCGGCTACGGCCAGTGCGCCTGCACTTATCATGGGAGCCATAGCCGATTCCAGGATACTGGTTTCGATAGCCATACCCTGCCATCCCATTATCAACACCAACAATAAAACAATAAAGGGTACCAGCAGCAACTTTAAACTTAACCCACTAATCAGTGGGTTGTAATGATGATGAGGTAAGCGCCATTTAAACTGCAATCCCAGTGCTATCAAGACCACCGGCACCAGTGTATTACCCACCAGCATCAGCGGATTATGCCAATACGTCTGTATCCAGAATGACGGCAGCGCTAACGCCAGTATCAGCGCCCAGAAAGGTGGAAAAGCCAGAATGCGTTTACCCAACCCCATCAGCGTGGGTTTTGATTCTCCACTATAGGCTGCTATCACCCAGGAGCCGTATAGAACTAAACCCAGGAAACTACCCAGCTGATCATAAATTAGCGCAATGGGCACACCTTTGATCCCTACTAATGCATTGATCATGGGAATGCCCACAAACGAGGTATTCCCAAGAGGCACCAGCATCAGTAATGCCCCGGTTGTCTGCCGATCCCAGGCAAATAGTTTTGCTAATGCCAATACCAGCAATGCGCCCAGCAACAAGCTGAACCAGGCAACAAAAACCACCTTCCAGATCGTTTCATCAAAAGCTAAAGCCGGTAATTGCGCCAGAATAAGTGCTGGCAAGGCGACATAAATAACATATTGATTCAGAGTGAGTGGGGCATCTTCAGAAAATTTCCCGGAAAACTGTAACAGCCAGCCGATAACAAAAATAGCCGCAACAAAAATCAACTGGTGCATGTCATTAATCTTGAGTTGGAGAATAGCTGCGATCTTTTCCGAAAAATTCTGGCGCCTGAATTGATAGAACTTTTAAGGGGATAGTGGACGTTACTATGACACCATGTAAAGTATTTTCTGGTACCTGAATAAAATCACCAGTAGAAATTGTAAAAGTTTTATCTGCAAGCTGGAAATCCCCCTCACCTTCAAGGACATAAATTGATTCACTATGGGAAAGATGACGATGTAATCGAACCCGCTTTTTCACAAAAATTAAAAATTGGCTGGCATGTTGATCAGAGCTGAGTTTAATCACTTTGATATTTTCCAGATTATTGGGTCCCTTAATTATGTTTAAGTTTGTCGAGGATAAATCAGCAGAAAATAAATCATTCGATATGTAACTTGCTATAAACATCGCAACTACAATAGATAACATTGTTTTCATTTCTGAAGCCTCATCTTGATTTTTTATATTATTTTAATTGTGTTGTTCTATAAAAGCATTTTAACTTTTTCCAAATCATTCAGGTCACCGTATAAATTATCTAATTGCTGTTTGCTGGTAGCTCGGATAGTGACAGAAATAGAATGATAATTTCCATTTTTACTTTCTTTTATTTTGGGAGAATATTCACCGGGAGCATATTTCTGGATCACTGTCATGACTTCATTTAAAAGCTCATCATCGGCTGTCCCCATAACCTTTAATGGAAAATCACAGGGGAATTGCCATATTTCCTCTAATTTTTCCTCTACATCTTGATTTGATTTTTTATCTGTCATAAGATTTTTAGCTCTATATCATTATTCGTGAATTTTTCTACCCATAAAACTTTCTATCCATAAAATAAAGCCTTTTTATCTTCTAAAAATAGACTGGCAGTCTGTTTCCATAAGGTACCTGGTTGACCATCGCCCACTGCCAGACCATCCACTTCAATTACAGGGCGTATTTCTTTTGTGGAGCTGGTGAGCCAGATTTCATCGGCATCCATTACTTCTTGCAATAACAGTTCCTTTTCTTCCACCTCAAGCCCTTGCCTGGCTAATAAATCAATCACCATCTTTCGAGTAATACCACCTAAAATACGATTATCACCTGGCGAAGTCATCACTCGCCCATCTTTTACTACAAAAAAGTTACTACTGGCACCTTCCGTAACGATACCGTCATTTACCACAAAGGCTTCATCTACATTGGCTTCCCTGGCCAGTTGACTCATCAACACATTACCCAGCAGTGAAATACTTTTTATATCACAACGTTTCCAACGGATGTCTTCGGTGGTGATAACTTTACAGGGAGGTATATCTTCAACTTGAGCTGGCTCAGATAAAGTCCAGACCATGGCAAATACTGTTGGAGTCACCTTTTCCGGGAAGGTATGTAAACGCTTTTCTGCCGCGCCCCGCGTTACCTGCAAATACAATCCTAAATTCCCGGCTCCATTTTTTTCAATCAGATTTTCCATCATCTGCTGCCACTGCTGCTTTGACCAGTCAACATCCAGACGGATTTGCTCAAGCGAATAATTCAACCGCTTTATATGATCTTCAAATAGAAATAATTTTCCATTGTAAACCGGGATCACTTCATAAACGCCATCCCCATACAAAAAACCGCGATCCATCACCGAAACCTGAGCCTTCTCTTTGGGCATAAACTGGCCATTAATATAAACTATATTCTGACTCATTTCATTCGCTCCAGTATTTCAACCATCTAAATAAAAGTTCGGAAAAGGTATCCACTATAAATTTTTTCTATCTCACACTAAAACCTTTGTCCGACCGTTAAACCGTTTGTCATTCCGACCGTAGTGGAGGAATCTTATGCCGAGCCTCAAGATCCTTCAACTACGCTACGCTACATTTATTTACATGGACGTAATGTATGCAGTAAATGCACGGAGCAATTTACTGTCAGGATGACAAACTTTTTTCTCGTAACTCGACACTAAATTCCTTGTCATTCCGAAAGCTTGCCCCATGACCGTAGGGAGTGCTTTGGGTGTCGTAGTGGAGCAATCTTTTTCCTGGCCTTTGAAAAACCTTCCACTTCAGCACTAAAAACAATCCTTCCGACTGTCGAAAAGTTTAGGATAATAACAAATAAACTACTTTTCTGATGAAGAAAAGTAGTTACATGATGGATACCATTTGAGAACACTTATTTAGAACCAGGAATCTACTTTTAAACTCATCCAGTCACCAAATCGGCTGAACATACCACCTTCTTCCATATCTTCGAGTGCTACCAAGGGTACTTCTTTAATATCTTTTCCATCAATTTTAAAAAATAGCTTACCTACTATCTGACCTTTTTTCACTGGGGCTTCAATGGTATCGCCTGATGCAAATTCCGCTTTCAACTGTTTCACTTTTCCACGGGGAACAGTTAGATAAACCGGTTTGGCTATACCTACATTCAACTGCTCTTCTTCACCGTACCAGACTCGCATTTTATGTAAGGATTTTCCCGGCTTGAGCGGTGACACTGTTCTAAAAAAACGAAAACCCCAGTTGAGTAATTTTTTACTTTCCTGCTTTCGTGCCTGCTCACTTTTGGTTCCCATAACCACCGCAATTAAACGCATGTTATCTTTTAATGCCGAAGAAACCAGACAATAACCGGCTTCATTGGTATGTCCGGTTTTCAGTCCATCCACATGCAGGCTTTTGTCCCAGAGCAAACGATTACGATTAAGCTGTGAAATGCCATTATAACTATAGGTTTTCATGGCATAAATACCATAGGAATCCGGGTAATCACGAATAATAGCCTGAGCCAGCTTCGCCATATCATGTGCCGTCGTATAATGCTCAGGATCGGGTAGCCCCATACTATTAACAAAATGAGTTCCAGTTAAACCCAGCTGCTGCGCGTGACTGTTCATTAACTGAACAAAGGCATCTTCACTGCCGGCAATATGTTCTGCAATGGCAACACTGGCATCATTTCCAGATTGAATAATAATACCTTTCCTGAGTTGCTCAACTGTTACCGTCTTACCCGGCTCAATAAACATTTTCGAAGAATCCGGGAAATTTTTAGCCCAGGCATTCTCACTCACAGTCACCACATCGTTAAGATTAATATTTCCCTGTGCTAATTCATAATCAATGATATAAGCCGTCATCATCTTGGTCAGACTGGCCGGAGGTATGCGCTCATCAGCATTTTTTGAAGCAATGATTTTTCCACTATTAAAATCCATCAACACATAAGACTTAGCAGAAAGTGCAGGCGCCGCTGGTACAAAAGAAAGGTTTGCCGCCTGTACCGAAAAGGCACTCAATACAATTGAAGCAAAAACAAAAATAAAATATTTATTCAAAAAATTCATATAGTTACAGCCAATTTAAAAAATGTTTGAGGACTCAGAGTCCCGTTGATCAGAGGTGAAAATAATCATAAGCCGATAGATTACTCGAAATATGACCATTATTCATTAAATACAGTTCATTAAAATGAAATAATAAACTGGATTGAGGCCATATAAAATGACTTTATTGTGAATTAGGAAAAATCCAGCTTGAAAATACAATAATCCTGAAATTATTACCTGCATCTTAAAACCAGCAAAGGTTCAGATTTAGAGATTCTGCCATCGTTCAGACAATGTCACCAACCGTGCCGTTGAATGTCCCTGTTGTAGTATCATTGAGAGCCATTGATTGGCTTCTGTTTTGTTAGTAAAGGGACCCAGCCGCAGGCGATAAAGAAGTTTTTCTGGCAATTGTACCGCAGAAATCTCTACTACCCGATTAATTTTTCTTTCTAATTCACTGGCCAATGCCTGTGCTTTTTGCTGACTGGAATAGGCGCCGATTTGTACCAGATAACCCTCATCCTCGGCTTTTTCAGGAACACCCGCGATTAAGGCTCTTATTTCCAGCTCCGCGGTACCCTTGTTAGCATACCCGAGTTTTACTGCAGCAGCATAGGAAAGGTCGATAATACGGTTACCATGAAAAGGGCCTCTGTCATTGACCTTGACTACAATCTGTTTCCCATTTTCTAAATTGGTGACCTGTAAATAGGTGGGCAGGGGTAAGGTTTTATGAGCAGCTGTCATAGCGTACATATCATAGGGTTCTCCACTCGAGGTTCTTCGTCCATGAAACTTTCTGCCATACCAGCTCCCT
>DRNA01000046.1 GCA_011322365.1 Aeromonadales bacterium
CATTTAACCTCTTTGATATTGATTAGCCGGATCAGAAATTGCCAGTATTGTTCGTCATATTCCTGTTTAACCTGTTGATTGGCCTGTTCAATAGTCCATGAGCTTTGTTTTAAGTGCTTTATAGTCATTAGCCAACTCCTTCCCTTATGTCATTACCCCAAAAGGATGTGTTCTGGAACCACGAGCAGAATTTTGCAGGTTATTTTTTTTACGGGAAAGGCTGACCTTTTTGGCAATTAATCCTTGTTTCTCAATGTAACACTCAAATTCTACAATTGAGTTAACCTTTAAATAGGTACAGTTAACAAGCTCTGCTTTTCGCACCATAATATCTGGACCTGAACCATTTTGAAGGAACCCATAGCCCTTGTCTTTAAACCATTTTTTAACCAGTGTTTGCAATTATTCACCTCTGTGTTGTATTCTCATAATTAATATATACTTGATTATATACCTCAATCATTTATTTGACCCGCTTTTTATAATTTCAATTTTAGCGGAAAGAAAATCTTCTTTTGAATTATTGTGGCTACTCAGCATATTTATCTTTTGTCCCATTCCAGCGTTATTTTCCTACTAGAATGGTTACCTGTCTAAATACGCTAAATAGTTACGGCTTAGATATTATAATTTAATTAAAAAGCAGATCGTTGAAGTTTCATAAGCATCTGGATCTTTTACAATAGCAATAAAGATACTACTTTTATTTCATTTTTGATGCCCAAATAGCAAGCTTATGCATCATCGATTTCTGAGAAACTTGATCTTCCGGGATAGGCTGAATCACTCTATCATGGACAAGTAATCGATAGATGTACTCAATTTTTTCATGCGCGGAATCAGTGGGTTCAAATTCTACCACCCCTCTACCCTCCCCATATTTAACACCCTCTAAAATTGCCTTTTTAACTAATGCTTTTTCATTTTTCAGCTTTTTCATAGTAGCCTCTGACTAACCATTCAAGATATATTAATTACCAGTTTACATTAATAACATAAAATCTGTCGGTTTCATCACTGATGAGATAAAGACGGTTTTTATGCGAATCAACAGTTATTCCTTCTGCCTTTTTTATTTGTCCGTTATGTGGGTAAAAATTTCGACTCGACATCCATATTTTTATGGAGTATGCGTATTACAAAAATTTTGGTCCTCTCAGATTCTCGGTTAAAAAAAATGTGGCTACTTTGTTTGAGGAAATTTTCTATAACCTTTTTTATGTGTTCACATTTCTTACCCATGGTTGGGGTCTTCGCTAACAAATGAAATACATCATCAAATTGTTTAATATACAAAAATCGTTGGTCTCGACCTCAGCATTATTCCGTAAATCAGGCAATTTTTCTCAGGTCTTCCTTACTTAATTCAAATGCCTTCATTTATCATTTTCGCTATCAAGTTCGGCCATAAATGCTTCGTAGTCATAATCTGCAACACCACTTTTTTCTCCTTCATCAAGCATTTGCCTCAAAGTTTCAAGCCGTGTTTCTGTATTTACAAGCAACCTAAGCGCAGCCCGAATAGCCTCGCTGGCCGAACCAAATCGACCACTTTCAACTTGCCCAGTTATAAAGCCATCAAATTGATCACCCAGGGTAATACTTGTATTTTTGGCCATATTGCACCTCTTTTATACCAATATATACATAGTTATGGTATTAGAACACATAATAAGTCAATTAAACGGACGTAAAAAACACATCGCTTATTTCGAACGATATTAGAGCTAATTGTTTAACCGGGTTCGCAATCCCGAATAACGCCACGTCCGTTCAGTTAAGGCTGCTTTCCAGACTGTTTCACTGCCAATAATATACAGATGCTCTCTGGCTCTGGTCAGGCCGGTGTAAAGCAGTTCAGGGCTTAATAAGGGATATTCCTGGCCGGGTAAAATAATAGCCACGTGGTTAAATTCAGAACCCTGGGTTTTATGAATGGTCATGGTATAGACGGTTTCAACTGAGGGTAATCGGGCCAGGCTGATTTTACGGTACTGGCCGTCCTCATTTTCAAACCAGGCCGATAGTTTGCCGTTTTTATCTGGCCATATCAGACCG
>DRNA01000047.1 GCA_011322365.1 Aeromonadales bacterium
ATGGTTGTTATGATCGTGAATCCAGTGTTTATCAATGTCATGGCGAAGAGATCACCGGTAATCCGACCTATGTAAGTCCCATTACCGATATCTGTCAGACCAATA
Source organism: Aeromonadales bacterium (assembly GCA_011322365.1). GTDB lineage: Bacteria > Pseudomonadota > Gammaproteobacteria > Enterobacterales > DRNA01. Next base: position 106 of record DRNA01000047.1, read on the forward strand.
ACATTGTGTTGCTTTCAGATGGTACGCCAAATACCAGTTTTCCATCAGCAAAAGCTATTATCGATCCGGTTATTGCTGGTGACGGTAATGTTAACGATGGTTTTGTCGGTTACCCAGGTGGTTGTGCCACCGCTTTAGATGGTAAAGACTGTAGCCTGAAAGTAGCAGAGGCCATGGCCAATGAAGATCAGGAAACTGCCTTTTTTAACGGGATCCAGACTATTAAGACCCATACTATTGGTTTTGACCTTTCTGCGGGTGGTGATGCTGCAGTGTTCCTTGAAGCGCTAGCAACGGCAGGTAAGGGTAGTGCTTACAGTGCTGATAATGCCAATGGCCTGGCTAATGTGTTTGATACCATTATTAAGAGTCTGCAACGTGAATCTCGCTCGTTTGTATCAGCGGGTGTTTCTGTAAACCAGGCTAATCGCCTGATTCATAGAGACGAGTTGTACTTTGCCCTGTTTCAGCCGGATACGGATACTACCTGGCCAGGTAACCTGAAACGTTATAAATTGCTTAATGGTCAGGTTGTTGATTCTAATGATGTTAATGCAGTGACTTCAGTAGGACGTTTTAAAGATACAGCGCAAAGTTTCTGGTCAAGTATTGTAGATGGTGATGGTGTGGATCTGGGTGGAGCCGCTTCAAGACTCACTACAACCCGTTCGGTCTATACCAATATTACCGCCGATCCCATTACCAGTGCGAATAATCGGGTAATTGAAAGTAATGTGAATATAACCGATGCCGATCTGAATGCTACCGACGCTATTGACCGTACTGATATTCTACGTTGGGCGCGGGGTATTGATGATGCCAATGGTGGTATTGCCCGCAAAGAAATGGGTGATCCACTGCATTCTCGACCGGTTGTGGCTAACTATCCCAGCAATAGCTCGGTGGTCTTTATTGGCACCAACCATGGTTATCTCCATGCGATATCGTCAGCTACAGGTGATGAGAACTGGTCCTTTATTCCTGAAGAATTACTGAGCAATCTGACTATTTTCCAGAAAAACTCGGTGGTGACCTCTCATGTTTATGGGCTTGATGGCAATATATCGCTTTACCATGATGATACCGATCATGATTCGGTTATTGATCCGGGTGAAACCGCCATACTTTATGTGGGTATGCGACGTGGTGGCAGGAACTACTATGCTTTCGATGTGAGTAATCCAACGACGCCTTCACTGTTGTTTGAAATTAAAGGTGGTGTGGGTGATTATGCCGAACTGGGTCAAACCTGGTCAAAAATGACAATCGCTAAAATTCGCTTTAACGGCGCGGATCGCCTGGTAGCAATATTTGGTGGTGGTTATGATACTAATCAGGACATTATTGGTGCGCATTCACCCGATGGTGTTGGCAGAACAGTATTCATTGCAGATGCATTGACAGGTGCCAGGTTATGGAGTGCTCGAATCGATGCAACCGATCCAACGGTGGGTACTTCTGCGGTTAATAACCTCACTAACAGTATTCCTGCCGATGTTAAAGCTGTGGATTTATCTGGTTCAGGTTATGTCGAACATCTTTATGTTTCAGATACTGCCGGGCAGATATTCCGCTTTGATATTAATAATGTTGCTAACACGGGAGCAGCAGATCTGGCCGTTGGTGGTCGTCTGGCCAATATCCAGTCAGGAGCTGCGACGGAATTTAATAACCGTCGATTCTACTATGCGCCTGATGTGGCGGCTGTTAAACGCCCCAATTATGAAGATTTTATTGCGGTTAGTGTTGGCACAGGCTATCGGGCACACCCGGTGGCCAATGGTACCAATGATAAGTTTTATGTCATTCGTGATACCTGGGTACTGGACAATAAATCCTTCCCGGCGATTACCGGCACACCGCGTGATTTGACTGAAGGCGATCTTCAGGATATTACCAATACTATCGGTGATACCAATTCTGATGGTATCAGTGATGCACTGGTGTTAATTGAAAATACCGGAGCACCTAAATATGGCTGGTATCTTGACTTCCTGCAAACAGGTGAGAAGGTGTTGGCCGAATCAGTGACCTTTAATAATAAGGTTATCGTCACGACCTATAAGCCCAATCTGGCTGGTGCAGGTACCGGGATTTGTGAAGCGCCGGAAGGAAGTTCAAGAGCCTATGTGATGAATATCCTCGATGGCACCCCGACTATTGATACCAATACCGATGGTGATCTGGAAGATCTGACTACCGGTCCTGCTGATACTACAACCTGTGGTGATCGTTGTAAGGAAATTGGTCGCGGTATTCCACCCAGTGGACTGGTGTTATTTGAACCTGAAGGTGCCACCATCTGTTTTGGTACACAGTGCTTCGCAAATGTATTGTCTTCAAATGGCGAACGTTTACAAAGAGTGAAGTGGCGTCGTAGAGATGGACCATAGTTAAATCAAACGGACTATTAACAGAACAACTGCAACTCAATTGAGTTGCAGTTGTTGGGCGTTAGAATTATATGCGGCAGACAAATGAGTAATTTTGACTATACTTAACAGATAATTGACCTGGTGATAAATATGAAAAGGATCTCCGTAGAGATATGATGAAAAACAATCTGACTTCATCTTTAAAGAAAAAGCCTTTTGAGCAAATTTATATTGCAAAAGTATCGGCGATAGATAACTTAGTGGTTAAATCCCTGTATAAACAACGGGGTTTTACTCTGATTGAACTGCTATTTACCATTGCAGTTGCAGCGATTTTAATGACGGTAGCATTACCTGCCATGAGTAATTTTATTAAAGATAATCGTTTAACAGCCCAGGCAAATGAATTTATACAGGGAGTTCGAGTTGCCCGAGCGGAAGCCACTAAAAGACGTATCAATATCGATTTAAAACCTAAAGCAGCTGACTGGTTAAACGGCTGGGAGGTACAGGATAATGTTGCTGGTGGTGGAGTATTAAAAGAGAAAGATATTCAATCCGGTATTACTTCGGTTTCGGCGACTTCCAATATTCTAACCTTTACCGGAACGGGAGTAAGAACAGTTACCACTGATTTTGTTATGAAGTATTGTGATAGCAGGAATAAAGGCCGAAGGATAGCCATTAAAGGATTGATCGGTATTTCTGAAGTTTGCTGGATTGGTTATCCCGGACGATCTGAAAATTGTACTTCAGATAATAGTTGTTAGTATTAGCCGGGCTGCAGAAGATGTATGAACGTAGAATAAAGAGATATTTTTCAAGATGAAACTAAATAATAAACAGGCAGGTTTTACCTTAATCGAAATTCTGGTAGCAGTTTTAATTCTTGCTGTGGGTTTGTTGGGTTTTGCGGCCTTGCAGATCTCTGCAGTGAGTGCTGGCCAGGAAAGTTATTTTCGTTCACAGGCATTAATTGTAGCTGAAAGCCTGGCTGATAGAATCCGCGCCAATCGTGATTATGCTGCCTGGGATAGTCGAGCTGATCTCACTGGTACGGGTATAGCCGATCAAAATTTGTATGGTGTACCGACTGGAACAGTTTATACCTGTGCAGCGCCTCCGGTACCATTTTGTTCTGACGATGAAGGCACTAATGCAGCGACCTGTAATGAGCAGGAACTGGCAGCATTCGATGTTTACCAAACCTGTCTTGATGCACAGGAATTATTACAGGGTACACCCGGTGGTCGTGTGACTGTAACCTGTAATGACGTAGATGAGACTAATGCCGCTTTTAATAATAAACCCAATCCCTATCAGGGCGTTAATCATCCCAATTTTTTAGGTACTCCGGCGATTTTAAACGGCCCGGATGGTGATGCCTGTTCTCCGGGTTCCCGCTATTCTATTTTTGTGGGTTGGGAAGCTAATTCCATACGACAGGATACAGGTGAATTGTCTCAATCATTATCTGCTCGTTGTCAGGCAGCCCCCCCAGCTGGAGCGGGTTTTCCGGCAGGTGTGCAATGTGTGATGCTGGAGTTAATACCATGAGAAAAACAACCAATACCTTAGCAGTAAAAAGATTTTCTTCCTACCAGTCACCGGCTGCTTTACCTGTCTATCAACAGGGATTTACAATTATTGAATTGATGATTGCGGCTTTACTTGGCCTGGTTCTGATCGGTGGAATGATTCAGATATTTTTAGGTTCATCTCAAACTTTCAGAGTACAAAGAGCGATAGGAGAAGTTCAGGATAAAGGTCGCACAGCGATGGATTTTATCGGTAGAGAAATAGAAAATGCCGGTTTTGGAGGTAATGGTCTGGTTGCCAGCGCTTTTTCTACTTTGTCACAAAATGTTGATTTTACAGCAGGGACTACCAATGGCACCGGTGTCGGTAATAATGACTCTATTCGTATTCAGTATACAGGAACAACGGATTGTACCGGTGCTAATATTGTCGCACCTTTTCTGGTGGTGAATACTTTTGATGTTAATGGTGATGAATTACGTTGTAATGGACAGCCTTTGATTAATGGCGTTGAATCCTTTCACGTTCTCTATGGCATTGATACCGATAACGATCGTTTTGTTGATCAATACCAGACAGCGGATCGTGTTATAGCTAGTGGAAATCAAACCAGGGTAATGGCGGTGCGGATCGGCATGATTGTCGCTTCCGAAAATGTACGAGTTTTTTCAGATGATATTTCTCAGAATATAAAAATTCTTGACGAAGCGCCATTAACTAAAAATGATAAGCGACTGCGTAGAAAGTTTACTTCAACCACAATGCTGGCTAATCGGCCTTAGGATGTAATAATGAATTTTATGGCTTTTTCTACCGTTAATAACAATATCCGACAGAATATGCCCGCGCAGCAAAAAGGTGTGGCGCTTTTAATGAGTCTGATTATCCTGTTAATTCTGACTATTCTTGGTTTGAGCGCTTTAACCAGTAGTACCAATCAGGAACAGATTTCATCCAATATCCAGCAGGCGAAAACCGCTTTTTATAGCTCACAAAGTGGTATTAATGGTTATACTAATGAAGGCAATGCGGGCAATGATCTAGTCAACCCTGCCCATATTTTAGCCCTGACACGCGCGGCTGCCGATCCTGCCAATATCAATAGTACTTTACCGGCAGATGCGCTTGAACGTTGTGTTGCCGCTGATGGCAGCAATAGTGCAAATTGTGCCACAGCCTATTTGCAGGGAGTCTTCAAGGCGAGAACCCGTAGCTGGTATCGTGGATGTTTGGGACCTGCAACCGAATGTCCAGGATTTAGCCTGGGTGTGGGAGCCAGTATGCCAGGGTGTCATCGCTATCAGGTTGAAGGTACGGGATGGGTTGATATGGATGGTACCGCTGCACCTGATTCCAATGGGGAAACTCAGGCTGTTGTTGATCAATGGCTGTCAGAAGTAGCACTTTGTGCGCCATAAGAGCTCAAAACAGATTTAAAAGAATTTATTATCGAGTAATTGAAATATGAAAAAAGTAAAAGGCTTCACTTTAATGGAATTAATGATTGCCGTGGCAATCATTGGCATTCTCGCATCTATTGCGGTTCCTGCTTATACCAAACATGTAAAACGAACCAAAAGGACCGAGGCCATGGCGGCATTAACACAGGCTGCACAGGCCATGGAACGTTTTAAAACCGCAAACAACTTCCGCTATACCGGTGCTGCACTGGGGGCTGGTGGAATATTTAGCAACCAGGTACCAGTAGATGGTGGCACTGCTTATTATAATCTATCTCTTGCCAGTACTGCGACGACTTACACTTTAACAGCCACAGCTGTTGGTGCGCAGGCAGGGGATGGCAACCTCACCTTGACGAATACCGGTGCTAGAACCTGGGCAGGTAATGCTTGCTGGCCAACTTCTAAAAGTACCTGCCCGTAATTGATCAGATTTAACTCAACCCAGGTAGGATATTCGCGATAAAGCCAGCAATGAAGTATCGAACTATGGTGTGGTCTCGATTTCATCGCGGCCGAAACCATTTATTCACAGGGACGTGATGTATGCAGAAAATGCATGGAGCAATTTTCTGTTATTCACAGGGACGTGATGTATGCAGAAAATGCATGGAGCAATTTTCTGCCCTACAAAAAAATAAAACATTGGTAGTCTACTCCATCTCGAGAATTCAAACACAACTTAAAGCCCTGCCACCAGCACCCTCCTGAAAACCATCATGATTTCTATCTGCGGATAAACGGGTTCTGCCCATTTTGGTCATAATAATACCACGAGATAAATCACTTCTGGTTTTGTCCGGGCAGTAGAGAAAGGTACCATTTTGGTGGTTGGTGATTCCTGAAGGTAAAAATTGTAATACATTCGAATAACGAAATGCTTTCCATTTTAAACTGTCCTGTTTGGCAATGGCTGGCAATTTTTTTAACACAGGTTCATTTTGCTGGCGTTTTCTATCTTTATTGAGATCAATAAAAATCATCAATGGTTGATTCCAGTCTCCCAGACAAAAGTGCTCATCCGAGGTGGGGCATAGCGTAATTACTTTTTGTTTGGTTAAAGCCTGTGCCCGTGTATAACGGATAATAGAGAGCATACGGTTTATTGATGATACACGTCTTTCTCTGGCGGTAAGATCATGCATTGAAGGTGCTACCTGTAACCCTAAGATGCCTGCAATGGATAAAGCAATCAGTACTTCGAAAAGTGTATAACCCCGGTATTTTTTTAAAAAATGTGACTTATTCCCGGGTGTTGTAGACGATAGTTTTACCAGGTTTTGTTCTTTATAATTTTTCATACTTGCCTCCGTGCATGGTTTATTTAAACTTGAATCCTCCAGTTCGACTAAGGATTCAATATCAATTTATAATGAACAAAAACGAAAACATAGTAATATTAGTGATTGTGTTTGTAAGATATCAACCCTTTTTTTTGTTAGAAAAAGACGGTTAACAAAAATCAGATAACAAAAGGGTATCTCAGTTGAGAGTGTTGATCTTATTCCCAGAGGAATTATTCCAGATCAAATTTCTGAAGTTTGTATCTTAATGAGCGAAAGGACATCCCTAACAGTTTAGCTGCTGCGGTTTTATTCCATCGTGAAGCTTCAAGTGCCTGCATAATTTCTTTCTTCTCTATTTCTTCCACAAATTTATCGAGTGGTATACCATCTCTTTTAGGGACAGCTGTTTCCGAGGTGATTTTTGCTTCTGGTTGTCTTGCAACTGGGAGAGAAGCTGAGTCATTGTCATTGCTGTCTGAATGGTGATTAGTGAATACCAGATCCTGTTGACGAATAGTATTGCCATCTATTAAGGCTATTGTTCTTTCCAGAATATTTTCCAGTTCACGAACATTGCCAGGAAAGTCCTGTTCTTTCAACAGATCGATTGCACCCTGGCTGATTTGAATTTCCGGGTTGATTTTTTTAAGCAGGCCAGTGACTAATTCAGGAATATCATCAATGCGCTGCCGCAGAGACGGTACCATTAATTCGATAACATTCAGGCGGTAATATAAATCCTGGCGGAACTTCCCTTCCTGTACCAACCGGCTGAGATTTTTGTGGGTAGCACTTAAGATTCTCACGTTACAGCTGATTTCTTTTGCTCCACCTACTGGACGAACTGATTTTTCCTGAATCACCCGTAGTAATTTTACCTGTAAAGATAACGGTAATTCGCCCACTTCATCCAGGAATAATGTGCCACCTTCTGCCTGTTGAAATAGACCTTCTTTGTCATTTATAGCTCCTGTAAAACTGCCTTTAATGTGACCAAATAATTCACTTTCCATCAGTTCAGCCGGTATAGCACCGCAATTGACCGGCACAAACTGCTGGTCACATCTGGGGCCACTCTGGTGGATTAATCGGGCTACCAGCTCTTTGCCCGTGCCGGATTCTCCAAATATCGCTACGGGAGCCTGAGAACGGGACACTTTGATAATAGTTTCCTGAAGCTGTTGCATCTCTGGGGTTGAACCGATTAAATTATTCTTAGACTGATTTTGCTGAGGAAGAAAGTTCTGCTTTAATTTAAGCGCAGATTTAACCAGTTCACGTAATTTAGGGAGCTCAATGGGTTTTGATACATAATCAAAAGCGCCAAGCTTCAATGCTTTTACTGCCGTATCCATATTGCCATGGGCAGTTAATACGGCTACAGGTGTGTCAGGTGTTCCTTTTTGAATGGTTCGAATTATATCGAGACCACTGCCATCGGGTAGTCGCATATCTGTTAGGCAGAAATCATATTTTTGTTCAACCAGTCGTTTATTGGCTTCTTTCACGTCACGGGCGGTAACTGTTTTAAGTTTCATACGATTGAGAGTGATGGATAATAGCTGCAGAATATCCGGTTCATCATCGATGATTAATACAATAGGTTGTGGATCAGTCATAATGAATTATCTCTCAATTAACTCGCCAAAATGTATTCTGAAACAAGCCCCACCTTTGGTCAGTGGTATGTATTCAAGTCTAGCACCATTTGCTGCACAGAGCTCTCTTGCCAGGTATAAACCCAGGCCACTGCCCTTTTTAGACGTAGTGAAAAAAGGTTCGAAAATACTTTCGGTATTTTCAGGACTCACACCGGGACCATTATCTATTACATCCAGAAAAAACTGTTTTGTACCATATTTATGACCACCCGAAAGTAGCACAGTGGGCTTGCCTGTTTTCTCACTACTAAAACGGGCAGCATTTTCACACAAATTAGTTAATATTTGAATCAGCTGACTCAGATCAAATGGAATGCGGAATTTGGCTGGGGTTAATTCAATTCTGATCTCGGGCTTGGGTTCTCTGGAAATGGAAAAATCATCAACAAAATGAGGTAATAAAATATCCAGTTGGATAGATTGTGTTTTGGCTTCCTTCCTTTGAGATAAATCCATAATATTCTCAATGATGGTATTCATTCTCTCGCCATGATTTAAGATAATTTGTAGTAGAGGTTTGTCATCTTCAGAAAGGTCTTCAGATTCTTCCAGTAATTGAGCAGCGTGGCTTAATGCACCTAATGGATTTCGAATTTCGTGAGCAATACTGGCAGTAAGTCTACCCAAAGAGCCGAGTTTGAGATTTTGAGCCGTTTGAGTTAACTGTGAGCGATCTTCAAGAAAAATCAGAGAGGTATCTTTTTCTTCAGAGAACCATTGAAAACGGGGTTCGAGTTCAAGCGTATCACCATGACCATGAATATTTCCTGGACGATAACCACTGTGTTTTTTCCATTTACGCAGTTCTTTATCCAGTGCATAATTGATTTCAACAAGGCGTTTGGTATGTAATTTATCGGGCATACCCAGTAATTTCCATGCGGACTGGTTATAGAGTTCAATAAAGCCCATTTTGTTGACAACTAATACGCCTGTACTCATATATTGAATAACACGTTCATTCAGTTTCTGAAGGCGATTAATATCTTCAGAGCGTTTGCGTGCTTTTGCTTCTGATTCAACAGCTCGTTGCGCTAATATCAATGACAAAATAGAGGTAACAAAAAAAGTAGCACCCAGTATACCTGCCTGAATATAATTACTGGCACTTTCATGAAGCATAATCTGGCGGTAACTTTGTTCGGCTAAAACAGCTAATGATGCCAGTGCGGCAAAAACCAATGAGAATCTATTGGCTAACAGTAAACTGGCACTGGCACAGCTTACCGCCATTAACATGCCAATACCGGAGTTAATACCACCACTACTATGCATCAATAGTGTGATGGCGATAATGTCAGTCGTCACCATCAGGCTGACTAACCATCTGAAGCTGAAGAGTCTGGTTCGAATTAAAAAGGTACCAATAATGTTAAAAAACAGATAGATAGCTAAGGTCCATTTAAACAATACGGATAAATCATCGCCCAGAAACTGTGGTTTGGCTGGTGAAAGAAAAATAATGGCCAGCAAGGTCGGGACCAACAGGCGATAAGCATTAAAATATCTGAGTGCTTTCCAGCCGTAATCCCCAAGACCAGCTGATTTATACTTATCTAATTGCATCTGGTTAAGGCGTTCTTGAGTTAGAAGTTTATACCCATGATACCTGAAGATGCAGGATTTCAGAGTGTTTCAGGCCATTCAATTTAAGGCGCATGAGTGAGGCAATAGTCGTTCTATTGTAAGCTCATGCAACGCAGAAGTGGATGGCCTAAAACGCTTCTACGATGGGTTTAAAAGCACTTTATTCTGCGTTGTTGATTTCACCAATGGAATAAC
>DRNA01000048.1 GCA_011322365.1 Aeromonadales bacterium
CCTCTGTTCAAGGGGTTTTTATGCTCCTGCATACGCGGCGGAATAAAACTGATATGCAGCATAAGTATCATTAAAGCAATAACAACAGGGGGTATTAAAATGATATATATCACGTTTTATCCAGAAGTAATAATTTAGGTTTAAGCAGGATAGAACAGAATCTATATTTTATCAGTGATAATATCACTAATAATATGATTTTTATAAACAAAAAATCATATTATCGAATATATACAGGGAGGGCCTCGATGAGAATCTAATTGAGGAATATATAAATGACTGGAAAGAGAGTTTGATTCGTCTGATTAAAATGCAATTTCAAATCATATTATCTGATTTAATTATAATTATTTGTCAGCAATTAATGTCTCCAGTTCCTGGGACAGCATTTTAAACTGTTCATATAACTGACTGACCGGAAGATTATCCAGCTCTCCTGCACGCCCTTTAATTTCTATTTCCTTAAATGTTTTTGCAATCATACTGGCACCTAGTGCTGCACTGGAGGATTTAAGACTATGCGCCAGTTTCCAGAGCGCTTCAGTTTCTTCGTTAGCTATCAGCCTTTCCAGCTCCTGTAGTTTTAAGGGTAACTGTTGCAGGTAGTAGCTGACCATTTTATCAACAATATCCGGCATACCAGGTTGCTGAATACTACGTAATTCCTCTATTACCCGCATATTCAGTATCTGATTTTCTTCCTGTTGTGCATCTTCTGTATGCACAGCCTGCGTTTGTACTTCTGTTTCGGTCTTTGTTTCAGGAACACAGCCAACAGAAGACAAATGGGGCAGCCATTTATTCAGTATTTCCAGCAGTTCTTCCAGCGACATAGGTTTGTTAAGATAATCATTCATTCCAGCCTGCATATAGTCTTTCTGAATATCATCAAATACATTTGCGGTAATAGCAATAATAGGAATTTCAGGCTGCTTTCTCTGACTCTCTATTAAACGAATTTCTCTGGTGGCTGTAATACCATCCATAACCGGCATACTGATGTCCATAAAGATCAGATCAAAATGCTGTTTTTTAAATAGCTCCAGGGCTTCCTGGCCGTTATTGGCCAGAGTTACCTCACAACCAAAATAGTTCAGACTACCAATAGCTACTTCCTGATTCACCGGATTATCTTCAGCTAACAGGACTCTGGCATTACAATGTACATTTTCTAACTGTACTTTTCCTTCACTGCTATTAAATATCTTCTGTTCTGCTTTATTGGCTTCTCCCAGCCAGACCGTAAACCAGAACAATGAACCAAGCCCAATTTTACTCTTAACACCAATGGTACCCCCCATCATTTCACATAATTTTTTTGCAATGGCCAGTCCCAGACCAGTACCGCTATGAAACCAGTGCTGGTCATGATGTGCCTGAAAAAAAGCATCGAAGAGATGTGCCTGTTTTTCTTCAGAAATCCCGCTGCCGTTATCTTCTACTTCAAAGTACAGTTGAATATTATCTTTTTTTATTTCTGTCAGTCGACATTTAACTGAAATTCTGCCATTTGGGGTAAACTTGATGGCATTGCCTAACAGGTTATACAGGATCTGGTTTAAGCGACTGGGATCTCCTATAACAATATCAGGAACATCATCAGCAATATGGCTGTTAAAATCAATACCTGACACCTGTAGCCGTTCTGCAAATAAATTACCAAGCTCTTCAATAATTTTATACAAACTAAAGGGTTCGATATGTAAATGCAGCTTATCCGCTTCAATTTTGGAAAAATCCAGAATATCATTAATAATGGTTAATAATGTTTTTCCTGAACTTTTAATGGTTTGAGTATAATGTAGCTGTGTTTTATCCAGCCGGGTCTGCATCAATAAATTAACCATCCCCAGGACACCATTCATTGGCGTTCTGATTTCATGACTCATAGACGCCAGAAAATTTGACTTTGCCCGGCTAGCCTGTTCTGCAATTGTGTTGGCATCCTGTAATTTGTCCAGAGTCTGAGCCAGAGTCCTGTCTCGCTGAAATATCTGTTCCAGCATCATATTAAATCCATCCGTCAACTCACCCAGCTCATCATTATTATATTTTTCTGCTTTAAGCCGATAATCTCCGTTTTCTGTTACCTCCTTAATGGTTGAATTAAGTCGGCTGATGGGTTCCAGAATATAATTTTGCAGCCAGCTGATTAATAAAAACCCCAGGAAAGAAACCACAATCAATGTTAAAACAATAACCATACCCTGCCATTTCAGAGTATTGTGCATTTGTGTCAGGTCACTGTAAATTCTGATTTTACCCAGCTTACGGCCACTTACTATAATGGTTTGTTCCAGAACAAAATAATCATCAAGAAAAGCGTATCGCTCATTACCCGATTTCTTCTGTGAATCCTTCCAGGGGATATTTTTTGTTTTTTTTATTTTTTTAAGAATGTTTAAATGTGGCTTCTGCTTACTCTCATAGCGTGTAAATAACTGACCATCAGGCAGAATAATTTCAGACAGGATATTCTGTTTTTTTTCTGCCAGTGCCTGCAGATTTTCCCTGGCAGAACCTTCATCTTTAAACATAATGGCCGCCTGAGAATTTAAGCCTGTAATTCTGGCCAGTGAAGACACCGAATCAATCAGAATGTTTCGGTTCATATTATATTGAGTAATAAAAAAAGACAGGGCAGCCAGACCCACAACGACCAGACTGGTAAACATACTGATAGCAATAATTTTCTGTTTAATGGGTAAATATCGAACTGGATTATGTAACATTTTAGTGTACCTTTGACAGGCGTAATAATTTAGAACTAATGCTTAACTGTCCCTGCTTTACATTTTCTAAATCAATTTCAATTACAACATGGTTTTTGTCGTAGTCCAGATTAATCATCCCTCCTTTTTTAAGAAAGTCAGTATCCTCACCGACAGTTAAAACATGTTGTCTGGCTAATAATTTTAAAATGGATTCAGTTTGATATTTATCAGCCGCCCCAAAAAAAACAATGTGACAGCCATGCATTTCTGCATCTGACTTAAGCTCTCTTACAATGAGTTTTCGTTTTTTATAATACTCATCATTAAGCACTGAGCGTAAGTTTTTAAAAACCCGGAGATTACCTGAAACACAATAAGTAATCGGAGAATTTTTATGCTTAAATAGCTGACTCGGCCATTCTACATAGTTTACAAAATTAAACAGGAACAGCGATTTTAGGGCATGTATATTAGAACTATAAAGCACATTAGAAAAACACAATAGCATAACCAGACAGCTAATAATTATTAACGGTCTTACACTCGCATACCATCTGACTTTGCTGCTTTCAGATGTATTTTTTTGCATATGACTAATTAGCCTGATGATAGTATTCACTGCAATACGTTCATAAGTGGTAAAAGTGTCTGTACATTAGAATTTCCATACCGCTCTGGCATAAAAACCTCTGGGTACTTCTGTACTTTCTATCATTCTCAGTTCATCTCTGTATTCCTTATGACTACTATCAAAAATATTCTGCCCTACCAGGGATAATGTCAGTTTTTTATTAACCAGCCAGGCCAGGCGAGCATCCAGCGTCCAGTAATCAGGCATATCTCCACTGGCATAAACATCATCTGTATAACGCAGCCAGAGATCAGTCTCCCAGTTAGTGACGGGATCATAATCGAGCCTTATACTGAGTTGCTGTTTCGGACTGCTTTTCTCTGCTGCATCAAGGGATACATCAGTACTGCCGTTATCCTTTTTCAGATCCATTTCAAGGTAACTATACGCCATTTGTAAACGTGCGTTTTCTGTCCACCGCCAGTCAACCGCAATTTCAGTCCCCCAGGAGTGCCCCTTACCTTTATTATCAAAATAATAAAGTTGCTCCAGATAGGCCGGTAAGTGAGAATAATTTAACTGTCTGGCTTCAATGGTTCGTAAGTCTGAATAATCATTATAAAAACCACTGATATCAAATGAAAATTGATCCGCCACATGGAAACGATAACCCACTTCGTAGGCAATTAATGATTCCGATTTCTGCTTTGGATTGCCAATACC
>DRNA01000049.1 GCA_011322365.1 Aeromonadales bacterium
CCTATATATCAACCGTCAGCGACACACTGGGCAATACAGCAATTACCCTGTACAGCACCGCAAAATTAGCCAACAACCTGAGGCTGAGCGCCATGGCTTCCTTAATTACACAGGGTAAAAACAACGCCCTGCTCACTTTACCCCGGGAAGAAGACGCCGTATTCAAAAAATTGGAAAAGTACAGCCTGCATATAGATAATCTGGCCGTATCCCTGAGCCTGCTGGCCACCATTGCCGCCGTTGACGATGCCCTGGAACAGCATCGAAGGGGAAAAGAGCTCAAGGCCATGCAGAAATGGCTGGAAGCCGTCAGCACTGCACTGGTGGCTTATGGTTTTTATGCCGGCAAATACGGCTCAAAAGGCCTGTTCAGCTATTTAAGCGGCAAAGCAGTCAGTCACAGCGCCAAACTGATGAGCCGCTTCGGCATCTGCCTGTTTCTCCCCGGTGTCGGCGAAGCGGCGGCAGTGGCCGGAGCCATTATCAGTTTTTTTATGATTATAATAGATGTATGGGATATGGTAGTAGCGTATAACCGCTCTGCTTTATATAAAAGAATTGAAATACACCATAATCAACTGTATAAACTCACAGATACCCAACTGGAAAAATATTATCGCCTTGAACAGGGGCGCCTGGAGTCCGTATTTAAGGCACTGGGTCAGTATGATGAGCTGGACTTTGATACACTGCATATTAATGCCTTTATCCCTCTGCAGAAACTGGGTTATCCTGTAGAGCAGATTAAGGATATGCTGGAGGATAGCAGTCCGAGACTGCTTAATGAACTCAATACATTATATGACCGGGTCAGCAGGCCTGAACTGGCGGAGCATTATTATATTATTGAGAGCAGCCGGCAGTACTTTCCGGAAGTGGCCAAAGCGCTTGAAAATGGTCAGTTCTTTAATCCTGAGCTCAGTCAATATGAACAACGGGAGCTAATATTTAACCAGTATGCCCGTTATCATGAATACCCAAGGCCATAACCGGTGTTAATAATATCAACACCAGAACCTAAGACATATATAAAAGCTATGAAAAAATATCTAATATCTACCTTACCTGTCCTTTTTGTTTTTTTATTTGCATCAACTCTTTTTGCACAAACCGTAACCGATGATCCGCAGGAACAGGCGGCTCTGGAAGCCCTGTTAAAAGATGCCGAGCTGAGCTGGGATGATATTGATTTTACTGAAAATATTATGACCAATGGTGAAAAAAATGGTCATACTTTAGTATATATAAAAAATAACAAGTCTGACTCTTGGACCATTAACCGTATGGCCCGAAATAATATTTATCTAAATGACAAAGGTAAAATTATTGCGATAAAACTTTATGATATAAAAATACCAAACTTATCCAGAATCAATCAATTAAAATCATTAATCTTTTTTTCTTGCAACTCTTGTTATATAGATAAATTTGACCACGTCCAGGATCTTCCAGAACTAGAGGAATTACAAATACCATATACAGGTATTGAAGAAATCGGACAATTAAAAAACCTTCCAAAATTAAAGTTTCTGGATTTAAGCAGAAACGGTATAAAGAAAATACAAAACCTGAATAATATTCCTTCATTAAAAGAGTTAATAATGAAGGGGGTAGGAATAAACAAACTGGAAGGGCTTGAAAACTTGCCCAACCTTGAAGTTCTAAATATAACAGATAGCGGTGAAGGCGAACAATGCATACGCAAACTGGAAGGTCTTAATAATTTAAAAAAACTTAAAGTACTTGAGCTGTACTTTCAAGGAATCGAAAAACTGGAAGGACTGGAAAACTTAACCCAACTGGAAGAAATTCATTTAGCTGAAAGTAAAATAAAAAAAATAGAAGGACTTGACAACCTGAGACAATTAAAAATACTGGGACTGACCAGGAACCGGATAACAAAAATCGAAAATATGGATAATTTAACCCAGCTTGAAACGCTGTATCTGGACGGCAACCCCATTAAAAAAATAGAAAATCTTGATGCCTTAACCCGGCTTGAAAGACTTTATTTATACAGCACGGATATTAGCAAAATTGAAGGGCTGGATAATTTGAAATCATTAAAATATCTGGATTTAAGCTTTACTCACATTACTAAAATAGAAGGATTAGAAAATCTTAAAAAACTGAGAGACTTAAATCTTGGTCACACTAAAATAAGACAACTGGAAGGTCTTGACAGTCTGACTCAGTTATACAGATTGCATATTAATGATACGCCTATAGAGTCTTTTGATAACTATGAAAGACTTATTAATTTATCCAGTGTATTACCATTCAACACCCCGAACCTTGATGAAAAGGAAATTATTAAAATCGATAAATTTACCAAACAAAACAGAATGAGAAGAATACATGAAAAACAGAAACATTAAGTCAAATTTAAAAATCTAAGATGTTTTTAAACCAGCATTACAATAATAACTTAAGCTTGAATGTTTTATTGAACAGTCTTGAAAATCTTTATAAATTGCGACTGGGTGATACAAAAATCCGTAAAATGGAAGGTCTGAATCACCTAAAAAATCTGGTCTATCTCTATCTTAATGATACCCCTATAGAAAAGTTGGAAAACTATGAAAATATGACCAGTCTGTCATACACTGTTACAAGAGATATGCCTAATATCACACC
>DRNA01000050.1 GCA_011322365.1 Aeromonadales bacterium
GGCAGAGCGTTTATGGCCACAACATGCAACAGTTAAAAATGTTCCTTTAATTCAGATTGTGAAGGCTTTAACTCAGTTGTCAGCCCAGTTACCCGTAGAAAAATTACCTGCAGAATTTAAGGTAATCCGTAGTTGGCTTGATCGTTTAATCAAGACTATCAGTCAACCACCCTCCAGGGACATTAATAATAATAGACCACCTTTTAGCCAAATTTTATCTATTGATCAAATTAAAAATATTATCTCTCATTCCGGAACACGATTTGAAAACAACCTCAGGCAACTCTCAGTTTCTGAGTCAGGGGGGAATCAACACCAGATTAAACTGGGTGATGATATTAAAGCGCAAATTATTAAAATTTTACAGGCCATACCCTTCATTATTGACAAGTACGGTACTCAACAAACGTTGCAAGCCCAGCTATCTGATAACGAATTATGGCAGGTGATATTTAAAGTTCAAAAAATTCTGGAAACCATGCAACCAGTGCCAGCAAAGCAAATGCTAGAACAACCTCAACTCTGGACAAACTGGGTTGAACAAACCTTTAAATTACTTACGGTCTGGCTTAAAACCATTGAGCTCCATCAATTTCAACAAATGAACCCACAGCCTAATCAACAATCCTTATTAAGATTTGATATCCCCATACCGCTGCAACATGGTACGCAATGGGTAAATATTGAAATGCAGCAACATAAAAAACAGGGTAAAAAATCTCGAAAATGGCAATGGCAGTTGACCCTGAATTTTAATTTTGGTGAAGGGAAATATTTATCAGCAGTAACCAGAGTCAATAAAAAACAACTTGAAATTTCTTTCGAAGGCTCGGTTTATTTCAAGGAAAAAATGAACCCTGAAAATATTAAAATACTGGAATCAAGATTAAAGGATAAAACTGAACTGGATACACTGATATCATTCCATTTAAACGAATCCGGGAAACTGTTAACTAGTTCAGATGGCATTCACATCGAGGTTTAAAGATTTTCATGAAAAACCGTATCATCGATCATGAAAGAGACCTGCTGAAAGCTATAGCACTTTATTATGATCAAATTAATGATCCTGTGGTGGTTGCCAAAGGTGAAGGAAAAATTGCTACAGCCATAATCCAGACAGGAAAAAATCATCATATCCACCTCCACGAAGATCCTAATCTTATGGAGCAACTATCCCACCTGGACATTGGTGATTCCATCCCGCAGCAACTCTATCAAATCATTGCAGAAATCATTGCTTTTGTTTATATGCTGGAAGGAAAAACACCTGAAGAATTCAACCCGGAGGATTATCAGTAAATTTCATTAATGATAGGGTTGATTATCCCTGGCAGAGAAATTGAGTTGTGAAATAAGCTGAATTTCTCCTCGGGTCAGATCACAACAATCCATAATCTCTTCTGGATCCGCGCCCATAGAAAGCATTTTAGCCGCCTGTTGATATGATTTATTCATCACCGGCTCCTGTTGCTGTAGATCTTTCTTAAAATCTATTGCTTTGACAGTGCTGGAAACTTTCAGTAATTTTTTCCCCTGAGAAACAGTTATGGTTTTGATCAATGCGAATTGCTCTTTTAATTCTGCCAGCTGATGCTGCGTATTTTTTAGATGCTGATTTTGAAAATAAAACACCAGCACGATAGCAACCACCAGTAACAAAATACCGGCAATAAATAACCAGGAGGAAAAACTCAAACTTGAAAACATTATATTAAATATCCTGTAAATGGTTAGCCATCGGATTCTAATTTAAGGATTAATAATCAGTAAAATCCAGTTCAGCCCACTCGGCTTCTCCCAGTAGCTTATTCAGATCGACCAGAATTAATAATTCATTATTTCGATTACAAACGCCCTGGATAAATTTCGAACTTTCATCGTTACCGACATTGGGTGCCGTTTCAATCTCAGACTGTTTCAGATAAACCACCTCAGAGACAGCTTCAACCAGAATCCCAATTTCGTGCCCTTCAGCTTCAATGATAACGATACGTGTATTATCGGTGATTTCCGCTGTCGGTAATCCAAATCGTTGGCTGGTATCAATTACCGTAACAACCGAGCCCCTGAGATTGATGATGCCCAATACATAAGAGGGAGCACCAGGAACAGGCGCAATCTCGGTATACCTGAGCACTTCTTTAACCTGCATCACATTTATGCCATAGCTCTCTTTAGCCAGTTTAAAAGTGACGTACTGTAAAATGGGGTCGTCACCCTGCATTGTAGACAGATTGACGTTATTCTCGTTTGCCATGTTCTAACTCCAGGCTTTATATTCAAATGTGAAATACGCCAAAATATTGACGACACTTGGCATATTTCTTCATCCTTGTGGATTCAATGCAGAAAATATGCCATAAATAGACAGACATCTCTGCAGTCATGCTTTCAGCTATATATACATGATAATTGTAGACCAGAAATTGTCATCATGAGATATTTATGAAGAGTTTGCTATCTGAAAAATGTTTCTATTCAAGAACCTGCAACCATTATCAAGGGTCTTATTGAACAGCGTCCTCACTCAAGTCATCCAACATCTCAATCAGGCTGTCCACGTCCAGTAGTGCACACATTTCATCGACCATCATTCCAGCCAGCCAGGGGCGTTTTGATCCTTTCGGTGTCCATTTGACTTGATTTTCAGTTAATGTCAACGCATCATCTACACTACTACAGGCAAGTCCCCATTGGGTATCATCAAGCAAAACAATGTACTCATAATTCAGACCTTTGGCTTTGGCGATGTCATATTTTTCCGGCATGATCCAGAGAGCTGTATCGATTAATGAAACATTTCCATACTCTCCTGCGACCAGCCCCAGATACCAGGGAGGACGTCCCGCCATGGGTGTTGGCTCCGGATCAATGCGATGAATACCACCCAGCTTAATCAACGGTACGGCCAATTTCAGTTCACCAATATTAAAAGTTAAGGCCTGAAATTCCTGTTGAGCCCATGCTGGAGGGCCTGAAAAAGTTTTGTACCTTGCGGTTGTCGTAGTCCTGGAGCGGGTCGTCTCCTCAATACTGTTTTTTGTTTTCTGATCCGGTAGTTGTGTTGTTTTTAGCTCGGGGACACTTTCACGCAGATTAACAATTGTTAAATCGGTTTCTTCCTCAAGAACAATCTCAACATCCTCATTAACCGTCTCTAAAACAGGGGTAGTTAATAAATCAGGAAGCTCAATTTCCTTGAGCTGTTCCTTGTTATTTTCAATTCCCTGAAGAGGTTTTAAAGCAATATTTTGTTCAAACTGTTTTTCATTTTTTTCAATCTCTGCGCTCTGTTCGCGATCATTTAAAGAAAGTTCTTTTTCATCAGGTGATGGCATATCTTTTAATAAATTCTGCGCCGTTTTTAAGCGTTCAGACAATAAGGGTTTAACCAAACCCGCAGCACTTGAAAATGAAATGGAAGTTGAACTGGATAGCGGCGTTTCTTCAACTTTTGGCATTTCGAGGTTATCAAAAGAAACTGATGAATCGGGCTCAGTAAGTAAATGATCGACAAAATCCTGTAATAAATCACTGCTCTTATTAGTCACCGAAGAGGAATTAGCTGTTTTTTTCTTAACACCTGACATTAAGCAGCACTCCTTGCCTGAATTTTATCTGCCAGAATTTGTCTCAGTAAAATTTTATAACCCCTGAGTCCATGGGTTTCAGCATCAACTTCTGACAGGGGTTTATGTAGTTGGCTGGCATCTCTAAATTTGGTATCTACGGGTATCACATTATTCCACAAAGATTCCGGATAACGATCCCGCATAGTGCGTAATGCTTTCATCGATGCATTGGTTCGACGATCAAACATGGTTGGCACAATACTAAAACTAAAATGACTGCGACCTGCTTTTGCAATCATTGCAACGGTATCCAGCATTCGTTCCAGACCCTTTAGCGCCAGATATTCCGTTTGGCAGGGCACCAGCAAACGATCACAGATCGCCAGGGCATTCACCATCAAAATACCTAACATGGGTGGACAATCTATAAGAACATAATCAAATTTACTGCTCAGTTTTTTTAAGGTGTTTGTTAACAGAAAGCCTTTACCTTCGAGGTTATTAATCTGCCGGTCGATGGTGGCCATGGCTATTGAGCCGGGAATAATCTGCAGATTTTTTGTCAATGTGGGTAGAACTGCATTGTCATAAATATAATCTCCACTCCAATCGGTATTTTTAAAACATTCAAAGATGGTATGAGAGAGTGAGTCAGAATCAATGTCAAAATAGGCTGTTAAAGAGGTATGTGGATCAAGATCAATCAGCAACACAGAATTACCCTGCTCAGCCAGAAGGCCACCAAGATTAACAGCAGTGGTTGTTTTGCCAACACCACCTTTCTGATTTGCTATAGTCCAGACCTGCATCTGATGACTCCCAAAATTATGAGCTGATTATGGCTTTGAACTTTCTGACGAAGTATTCTTACCCCGTATGATAAGCCGACCATCAGCCCCTCGAATTAATTCAAATTGTTCTTCCAGCGGTTTTTGTTGTTCTTGTTTTTGTTTATTTTGCTGATCATTTTTTTGTTCGTTTTCAGCAGTGATTTTTTCAGTCTGCGGTAGAGGCGTGGATTCCCCTCTAATAAAACGGGAGATAGCTAGAACCACTCGACGATTACCTGCACGTCCCTGCTCAGTGTTATTGTCATCAAAGGGGGCATACTCACCATATCCTTCCACAGCTAATCTCGCGGGGTCAATCCCCAGTCGTTGTAATAACTGAACAACGGCAACCGAACGAGATGCTGAAAGCGCCCAGTTAGAGCTAAAGCGTCCACCTTGAACGGGCACATTATCAGTAAAACCCCGGATGCGGATCAAATTATTACTTTTGTTGATAATTTGAGTAACATCTTTTAATAACAGCAAGGCAGAGGTGCCTAATCGGTCACTACCACTTTTAAATAACAGGCCGCTGGGCAATTCAATTTCTATCCAGTCTTCTGATGCTTTAATGCTTACAATCCCCTGATCAATAAGGTTTTGCAAGCCCTGTTCCAATGATTGATTCAGTTGTTGGAATTCCTGTCTGGTCTGTTTGGCCGTTGCATTCAACTGCGCTAATTCATTCACATTTGCCTGAGCATCACCCGCATTTTCATCTCCGGGATTTACACTCCCTGGCAATTCATTTTGTGTATCCTGATAAGGCACTTCTCTGCGATTGACATCGCCAATCTGGATCGGTTGTAAACTGCGCTCAGGCATATCAAAAGCGGAAACCAGTGATTCAGATAAAATACGATACTTGCCCTCATTGACCTGGGATATAGAATACATCACCACAAAAAAAGCAAACAACAGCGTGATAAAATCCGCATAGGATATTAACCATCTATCAGCATGTTGTGGGTCTTCAACTCTTCTTTTTCGGATCATCTATCCGTTCCTGCTCATGTTCGATGTTACTCTAAGATTATTTTGCAAGAAAATTAATAGTTTAAATAGGCTACCAGCCTGTTCTCAATCACTCGAGGGTTTTCGCCTTCAGCGATACCCACCAGACCTTCAATGATCATCTCACGATATCTCGCCTGAATCTGATTAATGTGTTTTAATTTATGTGCAACCGGGATCAAAAACAGATTGGCAAAACCAACCCCATAAATGGTTGCTACAAATGCTGTTGCAATACCCTGCCCTAACATTTCCGGTTCAGTGAGATTCCCCATCACATGGATCAGGCCTAAAACAGCCCCTATAATTCCCATCGTTGGACTATAGCCACCCATGGCTTCAAAAACTTTGGCCGCATCGTTGGTTTTGTGTTCATTTAAATCAAGATCGGTAAGTAGCGCGTTTCTGATAGCTTCCGGCTCACTACCGTCTACCAGTAAATTCAAGCCTCTTCGGGTAAATTCATCGGTTTCAGTGTCCGCAAGTTCTTCCAATCCCAATAAACCTTCACGTCTGGCGCTGGCACTCCAGTCAACCAGTTTATCCATACTTTGCTGGAATGGAAATGCCGGATTAAACAGTACCCAGGGAAATATTTTCAGTGAGCGGGAAAAAATTCGTAAGGGTGTCTGTATTAGTGCTGCACCTAAAGTGCCACCAATAACAATGATAGCTGCCGGCCCATTCATTAGAACGTCCAACCCACCGCCTTCAAGTATTTGCCCTCCAGCAATTGACAAAAAGGCCAGAAATAGTCCTAAAATTGATAAACTATCGAGTTTCAAGCTGTGATCTCCTTGATAATTTGTGAGGTAAATTCATCCGCATCCAATACCTTATCGGCAAGTCCGGCATTTACTACAGCCATGGGCATACCGTAAACAACACAACTCGATTCGTTTTGTGCCCAAACCTGGCTATTTTTCTGTTTTAATAATTTTGCACCATCTTTACCATCTGCCCCCATACCCGTTAATACCAGAGCCAGAACCGAAGAATTAAAAGTTTTGGCTGCGGAAGCAAAAGAAATATCAATACAGGGCTGGTAGTTCACTCGGGGATCTTCAGGCTTTATGCGTGTTATAGCCTGTGAGCCATTTTTTTCAAAATATATCTGTTTGCCACCCGGTGCAATTAATGCCGTTCCTGGCAATAAAGGTGAATTATCCTCCGCTTCCAGAACCGACAATTGACATATCCCATTCAATCTTGAAGCAAAAGCGCCGGTGAAGCTAGAGGGCATGTGTTGAATCACAATAATGGGTAGTGGAAAAGTAGCCGGTAAACCCGACAGTATTTTCTGCACCACTACCGGTCCCCCTGTTGAAGAACCGATAAGAAGGACTTTATAATTACTGTGTCTTTGTGTCGATCTTCTGGCAACATTTACCAATCCGGGTTCTACGGTAGGACGAGAAGGTTGCCGGATACTGACCAAACCCGAAATTTTTCTGCCAGGTATTCTAGCGGCTGCAACGGCTTTAACTTTTTCACGAAGAGATCGTGCACTTGCTGAATTTGCAGCAGAAAGTGATTCATAACTTTTTAACTGGAAATCGACGGCTCCGGCTGCCAGTGCATCCAGTGTCAATTTAGCACCTTCATAGGTAAGAGATGACAACATCAACACAGGCACAGGAAATTCATCCATGATATGTTTTACCGCAGTAATGCCATCCATTACTGGCATTTCTACATCCATGGTGACTACATCAGGGCTCAATGTTTTAACTTTCTCAATGGCATCCTGTCCATTGCTGGCAATGCCAACCACTTTCATGTCAGTGTCATTATTTAATATTGAGGTAAGCTGTTGACAGAAAAAACCAGAATCATCAACAACAAGTATGCGAATTGGCATTTTCTAACCCTTTTGAATTTTTAACTTACTTTTTACTGTGAGCTTAAGTATAGCGTCCTAATAGCGATGGCACATCAAGTATTAAAGCAATACTACCATCACTGGTAATTGTTGCCCCAGCCATTCCCGGCGTCCCCTGCAGAACCACACCAAGTGGTTTTATCACTACCTCTTCCTGACCTATTAAAGAGTCCACCACAAAGCCAACCCGTTTGGTTCCTATCTGAAAAATAACCACATGACCTTCTTCCTTATGTCCCTTCCTTTTTGCCGGAGCCGTTAACCAGTCTTCAAGGTAAAACAGTGGAATGGCTTTTTCTCTCACCAAAATGGCTAACTGTCCATCAACAATGTTAGTTTTAGTCAGATCGAGATGGAAAATTTCATTCACACTTCCCAGTGGGAATGCAAAAATGGACTCTCCCACTTCTACCATCAGCGTCGGCAGTATGGCCAGAGTCAGAGGTACCTTAATATTTATAGTGGTACCTTTTCCCAGCAGTGAATCAATGACTATTGAGCCATTTAACTGGGATATTTTGGTCTTCACCACATCCATACCCACTCCACGACCTGAGATATCAGACACTTCTGTTTTCGTAGAAAATCCCGGTTGTAAAATCAGGTTATAACATTCAGATTCACTCAACCGATCGGCTGCATCCTGCTCCATCATACCTTTTTCTACCGCCAGAGCCCTGAGTTTTTCGGGATCCATACCACCGCCATCATCTTTAATTTTGAGTAATATATGATCACCTTCCTGCGAGGCTGAAAGTACAATTATGCCCAGGCGGTCTTTGCCATTTTTTTCCCTGATATCCGGCATTTCAATGCCGTGATCCACCGAGTTTCGTACCAGGTGAACCAGTGGATCAGCAAGAGCCTCAACCAGATTTTTATCAAGATCAGTATCTTCTCCAACGAGTTGCAATGATATTTCCTTTTTCAGGTTTCGCGCCAGATCACGCACAACACGGGGAAAACGGCCAAAAACCTTTTTTATGGGCTGCATGCGGGTTTTCATCACCGCACCCTGCAAATCGCCGGTAACAACATCCAGATTTGAAATAGCTTTGGCTAATTTTTCATCGGTAAAGGACTGCCCCAGGCTGATGAGACGATTCCTCACCAGCACAAGTTCTCCCACCATGTTCATAATATCATCAAGTCGGCGTGTATCCACTCGCACGGTAGATTCAGTAGCAGGTCGGTTTGCCTTTTTCGCAGCTTTTGCCTTAGCGCTCGGCTTAGCTACCGGTTTTGCGGAGGCCGCTGGAGTTGCTGTAGATGGTTTTTTCTTCGTTGCCGGTTGTTGTGCATTTTTGGCAGCAGGCGTTGATTTTTTGTTTGTAGATGATGATTCTGATTTATTTGAGGATGGAGAACCTCCACTTCCATGGAGTTCATCTAATAAAGATTCGAATTCGTCGTCAGATATCAGCTCATCACTTTTAGCAGTTTTATTCGTCTTTTTAGCAGCCTTGTTAGATGAATCATGTGCTTTCTCAGTGGTTTTATCGCTGGAGGCTGTATTTGAAGGAGAGCCGCCATGTAACTCATCCAGTAGAGCATCAAATTCAGCTTCCGTTATTTCATCAGAAGCTGGCTCTGCAGAAGGAGTGTTCTTTTGATTTACTTCTTGCCCCGGAGCACCGCCCTGACCGTGCAAATCATTTAACAGCGCTTCAAATTCATCATCAGAAATCTCATCTGAAGCCGTTTTTGTCGATTCTGACTCTTTTCCCGGAGCACCACCCTCTCCATGCAAATCATTAAGTAAAGCATCAAATTCATCGTCAGTAATTTCATCATCTGAAGACGACTCAACGGTTTTTTCAGCCACTGGCTCGGGTTGAGATGAAGAGGGAGAGTTATCTTCCATTTCTGAAAGAGGTACTGAATAGCGTCCCAGTTGCTGAATAATATTCGGATCAGCCGGATCGGGCATTTCACCCGACTGCACATCTTCAAACATTTCATTTACCGCATCCAGCGCTTTAAGTGAAACGTCCATTAGTTCAGGTGTTATTTTCTGTTCCCCATTTCGGAGCAAATCAAAAACATTTTCCGCAATGTGGCAAATATCGACCAGAGGTGTCAACCCGAGGAACCCGGCGCCGCCCTTGACGGTATGATAACCCCGGAAAATAGAATTCAGCAGATCCTGATCATCAGGATCATTTTCGAGATCGACTAACTGCTCCGAAAGTAACTCGAGTATTTCTGCTGCTTCGATCAAAAAATCCTGAAGGATCTCTTCATCTGCATCTAAAGCCATACAATTTGCCCCTTAAAAGCCCAAACTGGAGAGTAAATCGTCAACCTCATCCTGATTAGCTACTACATCTTCTCTGTTATCGGCATCTATCGCTGGACCTTCAACACCAATATCCGCTTTCTTTTCATTTTCAACCGATTGTTGATAATCATTCATCTGACCAAACATTTTTATGGTATGAACCAGAGATTCCTCCACATCCTGAACCAGCGAAATAACCCTTTGAATAACCTGTCCGGTGAGATCCTGAAACCCTTGAGCCATAACAATTTCTGTCATATTAGCCGAAACATCTGCCGCCCCGGATGAAACCTGTTTTAAGAAGTCGCCCAGTTCCACAAAAAAGTTTTTAAATTCAGCACCGTTGATCTCATTTTTATTTACCTTATCCCAGACAGCCTGCAAATCCTCTACTTTTGCAGAAACAGTATGACAGACCTCCGAAGATGAATCGGCAGCATCCATAGTTTTGTTGGCTGCATCATTTGTCATTTTAAGCACATATTCCAGTCGATCTTTAGCATCAGGAATATCCTGAGCCGCCAGATCAGCCATGCGTGAATCTAATTTAAAGTTATGTAACGCATCATGAAGTTCACGGGTTAATTTACCAATTTCAGAAAACAGATCGCTTTCACGTTCTTTAGTTAATATCTTTAAAATTTCGTCTGCTTCATGATCATTGCCACTTTTAAGATGACCCAGCAATGATTCAACCTGTTCAATATACACTTTGTTATCTAGCATTGGATATGTCGTCCCTGTTAAGAATTAATGCGCTCAAAAATTTTATCAATTTTCTCTTTCAGCGTCGCTGCAGTAAAAGGTTTAACAATGTAACCATTTACTCCAGCCTGCGCCGCAGAAACAATCTGCTCTCTTTTTGCTTCTGCAGTCACCATTAAAATGGGTAAAGATTTCAGGTTGTCATCAGCACGAACGGCTTTGACCAGGTCGATACCTTCCATACCCGGCATATTCCAGTCAGTGACCAGAAAATCGATACCTCCAGCATTTAGAATTGGCAGGGCTGTAGTACCGTCATCAGCTTCAACAGTATTATTAAAACCCAGATCTCTCAACAGGTTCTTAATAATTCGTCTCATTGTCGAGAAATCATCAACAACAAGGATTTTCATATTCTTGTCCAAGATTACCTCCAGGGCTTAAGTCTTCATTTGTTTATCGGGCAAAACTGCCCCAGCTTGAATGCTATTTTCTTTATCTTAGCCGTCAGTATCGGGCTTATCTCCCAAATACCTACCAGCCAGTCATAAACAGTGGATTATACCCGAGTGTTTTGCATACAGAAATATCGAAAAAAAATTTGACAAAAACAGCACTTATTAAGACGGATATGACAGTTAATATCAAGCTATTAACAAGGTTTCTTCTGAAAAGCAGCGCTATTGATGACATTTGTACTCGGCACTTGTTTTGAGCAAAACTCTCATCTAATTGATATAGAGAAAAGAATAGCAGAAGATTAGCTAAATAGCCTTAGCACCTACTAAAAATAACTGCTTATTTAAACTTGTTCAAAAAACAACCCATCCTATACTCATAATCATTTTAGCAAGAATGATTTTATGCCAATGGCTATAAATTCCAGTCTTTCAAACGAGCTCTAAGCCGGCTCATGGCCTGTCCATGGATCTGGCACACTCGGGATTCGCTGACGCCAAGGATTTCGCCAATTTCTTTCAGGTTCATTTCTTCATCATAGTAAAGTGCCATGGTGAGTTTTTCTCTTTCCGGCAGTTTATCGATTTCCTCGGCTAAGGAAGTTTTGAAATAATTTTGAGCAACTTCTTTTAGTGGGTCATTACGTTTTTTATCGACAATACCACTATTTTCCTCATCCAGTCCGGCATCGTCTATGCCCATTAATTTGACATTGGACACATCTGAAACCATGTGATGGTATTCTTCTAACTCAACGCCCATTTCCCGTGCAATTTCTTCATCTTTTGCATCTTTGCCGTTACGATTTTCAATAATCGAAATGGCTTTGGTAATTTCCCTTCCCTTGCGGTGAACCGATCGTGGCGACCAGTCACCTCGACGCACTTCATCTAGAATGGAACCCCTTATCCGAATGCCGGCATAGGTTTCAAAACTGGCACCTTTGGACTGATCAAATTTTGTTGAAGCCTCCAATAAACCAATCATACCCGCCTGATAAAGATCATCTAACAGAATATTTGCCGGTAATCTTGCCATCAGATGCAGGGCAATGCGTTTAACCAGTGAGGCATGCTGTTGCACCAATAAATCAGCATTTTGTACATTACTATACATACCGACACCATTTGCTAACATTTAACCAATTGCTCCCTGTACCAGCCTTTCCATAAAAAATTCAATATTACCACGTGCTGAAGATGGAAGCGGCCAGTCGTCTACCTTTTTGGCCAGCTGCTTGATTGCTACTGCAGCAGGTGATCGCGGATAGGTTTGTACAAAAGGCTTTTGTTTTCGGATAGCATTTCGTACATTTTCATCGAAGGGCACGGAGCCAAGATATTCCAGCCCAACATCCAGAAAACGATCAGAGACTGCTGTCAGTTTAGAAAACAGGTGACGTCCTTCCTGAGGGCTTCTGACCATATTGGCCAGCACTTTAAAATTATAGATGTTGTGTTCCTGGCTAAGCACTTTTATCAATGCGTAGGCATCAGTAATTGAAGTTGGCTCATCACAAACCACCATCAATACATCCTGACTGGCAAGAGTAAAACTAATCACATTATCTGCAATGCCAGCTGCAGTATCAACTATCAGATAATCAACCTGCTCACTTAATGAACTAAACGCTCTAACTAGACCGACATGCTCCATTTCACTTAAATGCGCCATGGATTTTGTCCCTGAAGCAGCTGGAATAATCTTCATTCCTTCCGGCCCGGTAATAATGATGTCTTCAAGATCACAATCACCATTAAGCACATGTGAAAGGTTACGTTTAACCTTTAGCCCCAGCATAACATCCACATTCGCCAGACCCAGATCGGCATCAAGCAACATCACACGATGGCCTTCCATCGCCAGAGCAACAGCCATGTTGACAGAAATATTAGATTTCCCCACACCGCCCTTGCCACCAGTGACTGATATTACTTTTACAGGTTTTGTCATACGTCGTTGCCTCAAACCATGCGCCTGGTCTTTTACATACATCTTTAATTTTGCTCGTAAAATTCGTTTAACTTCAGTTCACTACTCAACGATTTTCTGTTGGTTTAGTTTAAATGCTATTAACTTACTGCTTTCATGCTTTGTGCAATTTGCCATTCATCTTCTGATTCCTGAGGATAACTGTTCGCCAGATTAATCGCCTCGGTAATCAGATCATGAGCCCTTGCCGGATGTATATCATCGGGGACATTTTGTCCATTAGTTACAAAACTGACCGCCATTCCGGTTCTAATCAGTGTAGTAAGCGCAGGTCCAAGGCTTGTGGCTTCATCCAGTTTAGTCAAAATAGCACCATCTAATTTCAGTTCCCCAAAACGTTGCACAGATTCTTTAATTGACGCCAGTTGAGCCGTGGCTGAAAGCACCAGTAAATTCTGGATATTTTCGCCACTTCTGGTCAAACATGCAACCTGTTCTGCTAAACGTTTGTCTCTCTGACCAATTCCAGCAGTATCAATAAGAATTAACCTTTTATCAGAGAGCTGCTGTAACGTCCGGCTCAAAGCATTCGCATCCGCAACTGATATTACCTGAACGCCCATTATTTGCCCATAGACTGTTAACTGTTCATGAGCGGCAATTCGATAACTGTCCGTTGAAATCATTGCAACAGAATCAGCACCATACTTCAATGCCGCCATGGCTGCCATTTTGGCAATAGTGGTTGTTTTTCCGACGCCTGTGGGGCCTACCAGAGCATAACATCCACCCTGCTGTACAGGATCGATAGTTGAAATATTAATGTCATGGGCAAGTGCAGCTGCAACCTGATACCACGCCTGTTTTAATTCAGCAGATTGTTTTTTCAGGGTGTAACTCTCAGAAAGACTGACGGGCAGACCTAAAGCAACCAGTCGTTTTAATAACTCGGTACTCACCGGATCACTACCGATTTTATGTTTCCAGCTGAGTTCGGCAAGTTGTGATTGTAATAAACCACGGATTAATTCCAGTTCATCCTTCACACCTGAAATAACCGGATCGACGCCCCAACTAAAGTCCTTATCAAGCGTTTTTTCTGCTGTTGATCCAGTGTTATAAATGGAGTTAGATGGTGAGGGCTCTTTGTTTTCAGTCACTACTTCTGCGAAGGTGTCATTAACCGATGTTGCCTGAATTGAAGGATTATCAGTAAATTGAGCCGATGATGCAACTGAAGAAGAAGCCGTATTGCTTGATGTTCTCTTTATTTCATCAGGCTTTTTATGGGTTTGCTGCTTTTTCAGTCCATTTAAAGTACTCTCAAAATCTACATCCGATATGACGCTCTCGCCTGGATGTTCCTGGTGACTATTTCTTGCTGTTTTGTGCCCGTCACTAAAACTGCTGCCTGTACTATTTCTGCGTGAGGCGTTTTTGGTTCTGGTAGCTTTCGACTGTCCTGAACTGGAATGCCGAGAATCCAGCAGGGACTGTTCATAATCTGTAGCCGCCACAATTTCTATACCACCATTGACACTATTGGTTGATAAAATGGCTGCATCAGAACCCAGTTCTTTAGAAATTTCAGCAAGACCGGTGCGCATATCTTTGGCAAAAAATCGTCGAATTTTCATATTTCAGTCCTCAATGAAAATAGCCCTGTTGTTTTAATTTTTGCTATTTCCTTTTGTTTGTTTTTAATAAGCAAACCATTTTTCAATTACCACATTAAAACGATTAACTCTCTATTGGCCAATGGTCGCCACAATCCTCACCTGTTTATTTTCAGGAATTTCCTGATAGGAAAGTACATGCATATTGGGTGCAGCAAATCTGACAAAGCGAGATAGCATCGGGCGTAACACTGGATTAACCAGTAAAACTGCAGGTTGTCCCTGCAACTCCTGCTTTTGTGCACTTTCTTTAAGCGATTTCTGCAATTTTTCCGCCAGCAGGGGCTCAACTGTACCTTCTGCTCCTGAAACCTGCACAGATTGTTGCAAAATCTGTTCCAGAGCAGGCTCTAAAGTAATAACAGGCAGTTCATCATTGCCAGGATTGATAGTTTGTACAATTAATCGTGCTAAAGCCATTCTCACCTGTTGCGTTAAAACGTCAGGATCTTGACTTCTTGGTGCATTTTCCGCCAAAGTTTCGGCGATTGTTCTGATATCTCGAACCGGGATATGTTCGCTTAATAAGTTTTGCAGTACTTTTACCACTACACTCAGTGCCAGGGCATTTGGCACCAGCTCCTCTGCCAGTTTGGGTGCTGTTTGCGCCAACCGCTTCAATAATTGCTCAACTTCTTCATGACCGAGCAATTGTGCTGCATTATCCTGAAGTAACTGGCTCAAATGTGTAGCCACAACGGTACTGGCATCCACCACGGTATAACCCAGTGTTTGTGCCTGTTCCCTCTGATCGGGCATTATCCAGATTGCTTCCAGCCCAAAAGCAGGATCTTTGGTTTCAATACCTTCTAGCTGACCAAATACCTGCCCGGGATTGATGGCCAGCTCTCTATCGGGGTAAACCTCAGATTCGGCAGCCGCTACCCCCATCAAAGTAATACGATAACCATTTGGAGGCAGTTCCAGATTGTCTCGAATATGTACCGTAGGGATCAAAAAACCCAATTCCTGACTTAATTTTTTTCTTACCCCCTTAATTCTGGACATAAGTTTGCCATCCTGTGCCTGATCTACCATCGGAATAAGACGATAGCCCACTTCCAGTCCAATGGGATCAACAGGATTAACATCATCCCAGGATAATTCCTTAAGTTCCTGTAAATCATCAGTCACCGGGACAGGCACTTCTGCAATCTCAGACTCACTTTGTTCTTTAAGCTGTATTTTTTGTTGAATAAAAAATGCCCCTACAGCAGCAACTGCAGCTAAACCCAGAAAAGCCAGGTGAGGCATCCCCGGAACTATACCCAATAGCGCCATAACCATAGAGGCAATCCACAGGGCACGAGGATCAGAGATCAACTGACCCACCATCTGCTCTCCCATATCCTGAGCCGAGTTTTGTCGGGTAACCATAATGGCGGCTGCCGTGGACAGTAACAGTGAAGGAATTTGTGCCACCAGACCATCACCAATGGTTAATAGAGCATAAAAGCGCATTGCAGTTGAAAAATCCAGTCCATGCTGCCCCATACCAATGGCAAGACCACCAATAATATTAATAAATAGAATTAATAAACCCGCAACTGCATCCCCACGAACAAATTTACTCGCACCATCCATTGCTCCATAAAAGTCAGCCTCTCTGGCGACTTCCATTCTACGTAATCCGGCTTCTTCCTGTGTTAATAAACCGGCATTCAAATCGGCGTCAATGGCCATCTGCTTTCCAGGCATCGCATCCAGTGTAAATCGGGCGCTGACTTCAGAAATTCTACCTGCACCCTTGGTCACTACTACAAAATTTATTAATACCAATATGGCAAAAACCACCAGACCAACCGCGTAATTTCCACCCACTACCACCGATCCAAAGGATTCAATAACACTACCCGCGGCACCCGGTCCAGTATGCCCTTCAAGCAATACCACTCGAGTTGAAGCAACATTCAGGGCCAGGCGTAATAAAGTAGCCACCAACAAAATAGTAGGAAAAACAGCGAAATCCAGAGGTTTCATGGTGTATACAGAAACCAGTACCACTACCAGGGCCAGCGTGATGTTAAAAGTAAACATCAAATCCAGCATCCAGGTTGGCATGGGTAAGGTCATCATTGCTATGACCGAAACCAGCAATAAGGGCGTACCCAATCCTTTGATATGAAATTGTGGTTCAGTGAGGCTATTGGCTTCAGCCATGTCTTTCTCTCTTGGTTTTCATGTTAAAGGTCAGTTTCTTTTTCATTTTTAAGGTTAATAATTTAAACCATCCGGGATTTGAATATCATCATCCAGATCAGGTTTCACCCCACCCGCTTTCTGATAGGTATTGAGTCTGTAAACAAAAGCCAGAACCTGGGCTACAGCCAGATACAACCCTGACGGAATTTCTTCATTGAGTTCAGTAGTATGATAAATGGATCGAGCCAATGGTGGCGCAGCTACAATGGTGACATTATGAGCCACAGCAATCTCTCGTATTTTCAATGCAATTCTATCCAGACCTTTAGCTACAACAACCGGTGCTTTTTTACCAAAATCTTCATATTTTAATGCCACCGAATAATGCTCTGGATTGGTAATAATCACATCTGCATTGGGAACTTCTGCCATCATTCGCCGTTGCGACATTTCACGCTGTTGTTGACGGATTTTTGATTTTACTTCAGGTTTACCCTCAGTATCTTTGAATTCATCTTTTATTTCCTGCTTTGTCATTTTTAACTGTTTAGAGTGATTCCATAACTGAAAAGGAATATCAATTGCGGCAATAATTAATAGCGATGAGCTGATGCCGATAAAGGCATAACTCACCAGCTTTAAACCATGAGGAAGTGCCTGTTCAATGGTTTCCATGCCCAGAGTTAATAGTTCATCAAAAATACCGGACAAAATCATCCAGGAAAAAACACCAACCAAAGCAAATTTTGCAATGCTTTTTATTAACTCCATGGCGGCCGTTGCACCAAACATGCGTTTAAAACCTTTTGCTGGTGATAAACGATTGCCTTTAAAATTCATTGCTGAGGTGCTAAATGAAAATCCACCAATGGCTACTGGAGAAAAGGCCGCAGCAACATAAACAAATAGAAAAAAGAATGACAATGCCATAAAAACTTCAAGTACGCTGGATTGTAATGCTGTCATCATCCAGCTTGCCGAGAGAAAATCATTTCTTTGAAAGGAAAAATTACGTGTTGCAATATTACTAAATGACTGGGCAATAGAAGGTCCCGTCCAGATGAAACCCAACCCGGCAAAAATCAATAAGCTGGCAGTTGTCAATTCTCTTGACCGGGGAACCTGACCCTTTTCTCTGGCATCTTTTTGACGTTTTGGGGTGGCCTGTTCGGAACGTTCACCAGCCTGATCTTCTTCAGCCATCGGTTAACACTCCAATTTTACCAGACCACAGACAACATCGATTGTGCGTCCCATCTGATTATTAAAATGACCGCTAAAACCTGTCAGGGTAAGCCAGATAATCAGTAAACCCGATACCATACTAATAGGGAAACCAATGGCAAATATGTTAAGTTGTGGTGCGGCTTTGGTCATAATACCAAAGGTCAGGTTCACCGTTAATAATGCCAGTGCTGCTGAAAGTGCCATTAACACCGCTCCCGCAAACATCCAGCGTGCAAACAGTACAAGATTCCACAACCCTTCGGAGGTGGGCCCGGTTTCTGAAATAGGGAAGCTGTTAAAACTCTGCGCTAAAATTCTCAGCATCAATAAATGTCCATCAATTGCCAAAAATATCAAAGTGGATAACATTAAAAAAAACTGTCCCAGTAAAGGAACCTGAACACCATTTACCGGATCAACGAGTGAAGCAAAGCCAAGACCGGTTTGCATAGCCACCATCTGTCCACCAACTACAAACGTTTCAAATAACACTCGAGTAGCAAAACCCATAGCGGCTCCAATACCTACCTGAGAAATAACCGCCAGAAAACCTGATCCGGAAAAAATATCCATTTTTGCAGTATCGGCAATCATTGGCGCAATTATCAGAGTAAGTGCTATAGCCAGCAATATTCTTATGCGGGTAGGAATAAGATTAGCACCAAAAATAGACATGGCGAATAACAGCGTGCTGATCCGTATAAAAGGCCAGAAAAACTGGTAAAACATTTGCTCGAGTTGTGTCCAGTCTAGTTGCATGAAAGGTTAATTCCTGTGGTGCCACATCAGTTGTCTAACTTTAAATTTTTTCTTAATATTACCCAATTAACGATGGGATGGATCGGTAAATTTCCAGTGTGAAATCTATCAGAGATCCAAATATCCAATGGGCAAAATATGAAATGGTTAACAAAGTAATAATCAGTCTTGGTAAAAATGAAAGCGTTTGCTCATTGATACTGGTTGCTGCCTGAAAAACAGCAACCAGTAAACCCATCAATAACCCGGGTAATATTATCAGTGCGACCAAAGTTACTATTAACTGTAACGCATTTCTAAAAACATCTACTGCCATTTCAGGAGTCATAATTCAATCTCAGGTCACAAAGCTATTGGCAAGCGAACCCATAATTAGAGCCCATCCGTCTACCAGAACAAAAAGCATAATTTTAAATGGTAAAGAAATAATCATAGGCGAAAGCATCATCATACCCATAGCCATCAACACACTGGCAACAACCAGATCGATGACCATAAAGGGAATAAATAATAAAAAGCCTATCTGGAAAGCTGTTTTTAATTCACTGGTAACAAAAGAAGGTACCAGGACAGTAAAAGGGAGTTTAGCTGGATCAGTAATGGATTCATTTCCAGAAATTGAGGTGAATAGCTCCAGATCCGATTGACGAGTTTGTTTTAACATAAATTCACGCATGGGCTTAATGGCTTTGTCTATGGCCTGCATAGGTTTAATTTCATCATTCATATAGGGTTGAATAGCCTGTTCATTAACCTGATTAAATACCGGAGCCATAATAAAAAAGGTTAAAAATAGTGACAAACCTATAAGGATCTGATTTGAGGGTGTCTGCTGCATACCAACCGCCTGCCTCAATATTGCCATCACCACAATGATGCGCGTAAATGAAGTCATCATCATAAAAATAGCCGGCAAAAAAGTTAATGCCGTCATTAACAAAAGGATTTGTAAACTGATTGATACGTCCTGATTTCCGTCAGGCAGGTTGTTAATGGTTAATACCGGTAAATCCGCAGCACTGGCATGACTGGATATAAAAAATAATAACAGCAGAAACAACGCTTTTATTTTCATTATTGATCTCGATTTTTTTTATCGTTCTGTTGATTTTTTTGCAATGATTTTTTTTGTAAAATTTGACTGAGATGTACGGCGAAAGATGATGTACTTTCAGCCTCGTTCTCAGGGATAATTATATTTTTCTGTAACGTATGAATGTGTGATATTCCCTGTGGACTACTCGAAATAAGTATCTGTTCATCACCAACAGAAACCAGTATCAGTTTCTCCCTTGTGCCCAAAGGGAGGTAAGATAAAATTTTAATCAGACCATTCCCAGATATTTTTGCGCCAAATTTCAGTTTTTTTGCTAACCAGGCACCCCAGAAAATAACAAACAATACTAATAACAGGCCTCCAAGGATCTGAGATATCTGCATAGCGGAAATACCACCTGCGACAGAGCTGGATGAGGTTTTAGCTAGCACATTATTTTCAGCATATAGTGACTGAGATAGTAATATCTGAGTAAAAAAAACTCCCCGCAAAGTAGTAAAGCACCTTAAGAACCGGTTTAAAAAAATCACTATACTCATGAGTGTCAACTTAATTTTTTTATTCTTTCAGATGGACTCATAACATCGGTAAGCCGAATGCCAAATTTTTCGTTTACGACCACCACTTCTCCATGGGCAATCAAAGTGCCGTTTACCAAAACATCAAGTGGTTCCCCGGCCAGACGTTCCAGCTCAACTACCGACCCCTGATTAAGTTGTAACAAATTTCTAATGGCAATATCGGTACGCCCTACCTCCATTGATAAAGTCACAGGAATATCTAAAATCACCCCAAGTTTTTCATCATCAATCGGTGCAGAATCATCCGCAGGAACACCTTCATCGACTAACTGATCCATTTGTGCCTGTTCAGCTTCAGCAGCCGATTGTTCTGCCATTGCATCACCCCAATCTGCATCAGATGAAGCAGCATCTTTTTCATCACTCATTGAAGCCTCCAACGTTCTTTAGAATATGACTACGATCGATTTGTCTTGTTATTTTTAATGCCATGTTTCCTCTCGATTCACCGTAATGGGCTCTAAATGTAGGCAAGCCACCCGCATTCACCACCACTTCTTCAGGTAAATCAATAGGGACGATATCCCCGGCCTGAAAATTCATCACATCTCTTAATCCAATTTCTTTTTCAACTAATGTTGCCTGTAGTGGAATTTTTGCACTCATGGTTTCATCACGTAATGCCTGAATCCATCTCTGATCAACTTCATCACGATCAGATTGAACACCCGCGTCCAGTTTTTCACGTAACGGTTCTAACATGGAATAAGGTAATGTGACATGAAACTGCCCACCACCACCTTCCAGTTCAATGTTGAAACTACAAACCACCACCACTTCAGAGGGGCTAACAATACTTGCTAACGCTGGATTCACCTCCGAGTCCAGGTACTCAAAGTCCACATTTAATACTGGAGTCCAGGCTTCTTTTAAATCCACAAAAGCCTGCTCTAGCATAATCTGGATAATCCGCCTCTCAGTTGGCGTGAATTCACGACCTTCAATTTTTGCATGAAAGCGACCATCACCACCAAAAAAATTATCTACCAGAATAAAAACCAGTTTGGCCTCCATAGTAAATAATGCCGTTCCCCTTAACGGTTTCATACGTACCATATTGAGACTGGTGGGCACAAACAGGCTATGAATGTATTCAGAAAATTTGATCATCTGAACACCGTTCACAGAAACTTCAGCACTTCGACGCATCAGGTTAAACAGACTGATCCTTAAATGCCGGGCAAACCGTTCATTGATCATTTCCAGAGTCGGCATACGACCGCGGACAATACGATCCTGAGAAGAAAAGTCGTAGTTTCCAACTTCTCCGGGAGCTAGCGTATCATCGGTATCAATATCGCCATCATCGACACCATGCAATAAGGCATCAATCTCGTCCTGGCTTAATAGATCACTCAAGGAATATTCCTCATCTTGTTACAACTCACTACCTGGTTTTAAGTGATTCTTCAATTCTACCTTTGCATCACAAAACCGCTAAACAAAACTTTTTCCACACCCGGTTTTCCGGTTTTTTCCTGCATTATTTTCTGAACAATTTTAAGCGCACCCTGCCTTAAATTATCTTTACCTTCGACCGTTTTCAACTCTTTGGCATCGGCTGCACTAAAATAAAGTAATAAATCATTTTCAATTAAAGGCATATGCTTTGTCAGTGCTTCTGCTGCTTCCGGAGTTCTTACCATCATATCCACCTGAATTTGCAGCGTGGTCATTTTTTTACCTGAAGGCAGCTGTGCCAAAATACCATTGGGTACTGAAACATAAATGGCGGGTTGCTTTGCTTCTCCCAAGGCTTCATCAGACTTTTCTGTATCGGCTGATTCACCTTCTACCGAGGTCGATTCAGCCGTGTCAGCATCGTCACCACCCATCATAAAATAGGCCGCACCTCCACCGCCGAGTAACAATACCGCAGCAATAATTATTATTAACTTACCCTTGCCGCCACCACTCGGGGCCTCAGCATCATCACCCTCACCACCGGATAAATCCAGATCTTCGTCATTAGCCATTTTATTTCTCCTGTATAACCAAAATGGGAACGATATAGTGACTTATTGATGGTCTTATATCGCCTAAGCAAAATATAGACCATGCCAATTTTTTTTCAAGAAATCAGTAAGATAGAGTTTTTTTGAGTGTGTCGGGGGAATACATAATGTATGGTGGTCAAAAATATGACACAGGCCGCTACGAGCTTATCTTTAGCCCATTTCGAGGTGTGCCATCAAAATGCATTCTTTGCTGATAGAATCAGCAATTGCCTTCAGAGGTTTCGTTAGAAAGTCGCTGTATTATTAGCCCGAATCAGGCAAATAAATCTATGCCTGTAGACAGCTCGAGATAAACAGGATTGACCGATGACGGCAAGGCAGGCTCCGTTTCAGTACCATCCCGCCCTCTATGGGTATTTAAAACCGTGCTGTCATTTTGCGTTTGTCTATTTTGTGAATACTGGGAAGACTGTTGCTGAACATCCACATCTACCTGTGCAAATCCCTGCTGAGCGAGGGCTTCCTTGAGACGGAATAAGGAATTTTCAATGGCGGCTTTTGCGTCCGTATGCTGAACGTGAAACTGGATCATGGCATCACTTGCCTGTTGATGGATCTTCACCATAATTGAACCCAACTCAGGTGGATCGAGCCTTATTTCAGCCAGATTGCGATTGTTTAAGGTCATCTGGACAATATTTTGTGCAAAATTTCCTGACCATGCCGGACTTTGAACAGACGTCCTCATCTGATAAGTGACCGGTAGCTGGCCATTTAAATCTGTTAATGTGGCCGTAGTGGTTTGCGGCAGATTTAACCCGGAGAAAGCCATTGAATGATCGTTAGTTGTTTTAATCACCGATGGTGTGGTTGATGGTAGTAAATTGGTGGATAATCCCAGGCTTTGCTGAGATTTTTCAGTCAACAGCTTTAACAGCCGCTCATTGGAAAAATTCTCATTAAGCGAAAGTTTATCAGCTGAAACCAGCTTAGAAGAATCGAGCGGATTAAACGGTTCACTGGGTAGACTTTCCGTTGGTTGTTTTGCTGAAGATATAATAGTTCTGATCTTATCATTCAATTGTTGCAAGGTCTGTACAGGTAATTCTGGTTTAGTTTCTGTGATAAAATTTGTTGAAACTGAAATCGGCTGTGAACTCTGTTCAACTTTCAGATTGTTGAACACTTTACCTTCACCACTTTGTTGCTGATTTTCAATAGCCCCGGATGGGGATTTTAACTGTTGCTGCAGTGCGTTTAACCTCGTCTCCCGGTTATTAATCACTTTCTCTGTCAATCGGCTTTGAGATAAAACGTCTTCGGCTGCAAAATTAACCGTTTCAAGCGGCAAACGTCCACTGGAGAGAGGCAACTTATTGCCATCTACAGCAGAATGCCGGGACTGAGAACCGTCAACAAATACTTCGGCTCCCGGCGAAGTATTAATAAGCTTAGCTGTTCCAGAGTTTTGAGTAACAGGCGTTGAAATTAACTGTTGAATATCAAGACGATTTCCCTTATTGACAACCGATACATTCGCAACAGGTTCATCTATTAATTTTGCAGCTTCTGTATCGGGATATTTATTTTCACTGACTAAGTTCTCTGTCTTTTCCTGCTGAAAACTTTGTATTCTATCATCAGATTTTTGAGTAGCCGAGTGAGCTACTGATTTATCCCTTTCCACCCTGTTTTCATGGGCTACAGAGGTATTTTGACTATTCTGTAAGGCGCTGTCATCATTGTTGTATTCTTCTTTTCGTTGCGCTCTTTCTCGTTGAAGCTGTTTCGAGAATTCAGCTTTTGCCAATCTGTCATGCTGTTTTTCCGTTGATACCGCAATATTACCCAGGGAGCGTCCCCTGACTAATTGCCTTGCCGATAATTCGGGCGTTTGTATCAAACTGTCCACAGATAATGCCATCCTGAATTTTCCACACTTTTGTTTATTGTTCCGAGTTATTTCCAGCCCGAGCAATTTTCACATAGTTCTACAGGCGCAATCAACCCGGACCTTGCTCACTCTTAAATGATCACCCTAAAATGATCAACCCTAAAATGATCAACCCTAAAATGATCAACCCTAAATATACTGCAAACCCTGTGCCAGATTTCAGAAGTTCAGATCAAATCATCTTAAAAGTAAAGTTCTTGGAAATCTTCACTTATGTTGCTAACCTGTATCCCTAATCGGCCCTGAAATAACAACAATAAAAACACCATGTCCAAACCCACATTCTCTGAAGCCCTGTTAAATCAAAAAATGCTGATTTGTATCTTCACCGGCTTTACTTCAGGACTACCTCTCTACATTTTGATTCAATTGGTACCAGCCTGGCTACGAACCGAGGGGGTCAGCCTTAAAGAAATCGGTCTGTTTGCTCTCATTGGTTTTCCCTATGTATGGAAATTCCTCTGGTCACCTTTTATGGATCGCTTTACTCCCCCCTTTTTAGGACGCAGGCGGGGCTGGATGTTAATCACCCAAATCAGCCTTTTTATTTCTATTATTTATATGGGCCAACTTAATCCGACAACATCATTATGGCCTATTGCTTATCTGGCGGCTGCAGTGGCTTTTTTTAGTGCCAGCCAGGATATTGTTTTAGATGCCTATCGTAGAGAATTACTCAATGACGAACAATTGGGAATAGGCAATTCAATCCACGTACAGGCTTACCGCATTGCAGGTCTGGTGCCAGGTTCGTTAGGCCTTATTCTGGCTGATCATTTTCAATGGTCAACAGTATTTATTTTTATCAGTGCTTTTATGTTTGTCGGCATTCTCATGACCTTTTTTATCAAAGAAGCCAATACAACTCCCCGCCCACCCGAAACCCTGCTGTTAGCGGTCGAAGAGCCTTTTATGGAGTTTCATACCCGTCTTGGTTTGGAAAAAATGATCATCTTTGTGTTGTTTCTGATTTTATATAAATTAGGCGATAATATGGCCACCGCTTTGCAAACACCCTTTTATATTGACGTGGGTTTTTCATTAACTGAAATTGGTATTATCGCTAAATTTTCTTCACTGGCTTCAGTTATTGCGGGTGGGCTACTGGCTGGCATTATTATGATTAAACTCAGTATCAACCGGGCACTTTGGGTATTTGGATTTATTCAGATAATGAGTATATTAGGCTTCGCCTTTCTTAATGAGATTGGTCCTGTTGAATGGGTGTTAGCAGTAGTGATCAGTTTTGAATACCTCGGTGTAGGTCTCGGGGCCACTGCACTGGTAGCTTTTATGGCACGAGAAACCAACCCGAATTATGCCGCCACACAACTGGCGTTATTTACCGCAGTAGCGGCACTTCCCAGAACCTTTGCTAATGCCATCACCGGTTATATCGTCGAAAGTGTCGGCTGGACCCAGTTCTTTTTTATCTGTACCGCACTGGCGATACCTGGCATGTTAATGCTATTTAAGGTGGCACCCTGGAATGGTGAAGGAACTTTGCAGAACAGTGGAACAAGTCATCAAAGCAGCAACAGTTAGAACTCTGACTTTGTTATAAATTTTGGAATGTTTTTTACTGAGCACCTGTTTTTACTATTTTATTTTTTCTGACAAATAATTTTAAGCGTTTTCTTTTTATACATGTTCCTGCCATTGTCCATATATTTTGCGTTAAAGAAAAAGGTTTATAATCTGGCACAACAAAACAATTTCCATTCACTCTTACAGTTTTTTGATCGCCGACCCGCTGAAACTCAAAAAAACTATTTCCTTTTCGAAATTCCTCTTCTTTTTTGAATAAATTTACTGCCTTTTTTCTCTCTTTAAGACCTTTCAGAGAATTTCGTAGTCTTGGGTCAAAAACCACTAAATCGATATCAGTTGATTGCTGTTCTACGATGTCATCTAAGGTGTATTTTACTTCAATTCCACCTGACTCATTGATCAACAAGTTATTTGTTCTGTTTTGATGGGGTTGAATTAATGTTGGAGTTTTCTGACTCAGTACATTTTTAGATTTATTAATTTTACGTTCTTTATCTTTAGCATTTTCTACATTATCTCTAATAGCTAAATCATATGAAGCTATTTTTTCCCAATCATAGGATTTATCTTTTATTAGATTTACATTCGATTTATCTGTTGATGATTTAGCATCTGATCCTGTTACTGTTATTAAAACTACCTTAAATTTTTTGTTTTTCGATTGCGATTCTTTATTAGTAAAAGGAAATTTAAATTGCAAAGGCACAAAAAAACAATTGAATGTATACAGAGTGAAATAAATAAAAAAACAACAAGTTCATAACGACTATTATCTGAAGTATTAGTATCGTCCATATCGTTTCTGTTATTTTCCATAATAAAATCCACTCATAGGTAGGTACTTAAGGAAAAATAGCCTGTCATCTCGAAAGCTTGCCCCGCGACTGTAAGGAGTGCTTTGGGTGCCGTAGTGGAGAGATCTTGCTCTGCTAATACTGTTGTCAATGAAAGATTCCTCCATTACAGTCGGAATGACACCCCTTTTACAGTTATATTCTTCTTAAGTACCTACCTATGAAAATCCACTAAGACTGATTCAGGAGCACTTCTATCAATTGTATGGAGCGCAATAGTTTTGACAAAAGAGATATTTTGGGCAACACAACCTGGTAGAAGTTCAAGTAATATTTGCTACAAATATTGACGCCTTCAAACTCCATTTTTGCTATAAAAAACAAGGAGAACAAGAAAAAAACCAGAAACCTAATTTTTTTCTACCTCTATGGTACTCGAAAATAATTTTGATGCGATATTTGTGTATTTTGATTACAAAATTGTACAAAATTTATTTTTTTCTCCTACCACCCATCCAGCCAGGGCCATGCACAATCATGCCGGGTAATGCCCCGGTATGTTTTCCCTTATCAACCACGAGCTCACCATTGATCAGGACTTTATCCATCCCCGTTGATAATTGATGTGGGTTATCGAAAGTGACATGATCCTGGATCTGATTGGGATCAAAAACCAGCACATCTGCAAAATAGCCTTCCCTGAGCAATCCTCTTTTCTTAATTTTTAAATGTGACGCCGGTAAGCTGGTGAGTTTTCGAATAGCCGATTCTAAGGTAAGTATTTTTTTATCTCTCACATAACGAGCAATAACACGAGAAAAATTACCATAGGTTCGTGGATGGGTGGCCCCGAACTGTTTGGCAACAGCAGGGTCCGGTGCTCCGGCATCTGATCCAAATGAAACCCAGGGTTGTTTAATTTTCATCTCGATATTGTCTTCTGACATTAAAAAATAAATGGCTGAGACTCTGGTGCCATCTTTTATGACGAGCTCAATCGCCGCTTCTTCCGGGGATTTGCCCAATTTTTGTGCAACTGCTGCTAATGTCATTCCCTGAAATTTTTTGAGTTCAGGGTTTCTGAAATAAGGCAGTAAAATACCTTTCGCACCCGCTGCAATTAATAAATTTTCCCAGGCATCAGTTGGTGTTTTCATTTCCTTGATGACCCTGTTTCTTATCTCTATATTCTGAAGTCTTTTCGCCCATTCATCATAACCACCCTCCTGAACCCAGGGTGGCATCGATGCGTCCAAACCTGTGGCACCTGCCGTGTAGGTATACATATCTGCAGAAATTTTTAACCCCTGTTGCCGGGCTTGATTGACTTTCTCTATTACCTGTTCCATTTTGGGCCAATTGTTTTTAC
>DRNA01000051.1 GCA_011322365.1 Aeromonadales bacterium
AAACCACCAATAAAGGGATTAATACCAGCAGTAAAGTGATTGTCCGTTTGTTCAATGTTATTTTTTTCATACTAAGCTCTCAATATTGCTTAAGAAAAGATGACTCTCATACTCAATCTTCAATAAGTTACCAGATAATGGATAGTATACAGTTAAAAAACCCAAAAAGATAGTAATCGATTACTATCTTTTTGGGTTTTAATAGTCATTTCCACAGCTATTTCGATTAAGCCGAATCGAAATAGCAATTAAC
The DNA here is from genome assembly GCA_011322365.1 of Aeromonadales bacterium. Taxonomy (GTDB): domain Bacteria; phylum Pseudomonadota; class Gammaproteobacteria; order Enterobacterales; genus DRNA01. The sequence continues at coordinate 254 of DRNA01000051.1, forward strand.
CTCACCTCGAAATAAGGTGAGAGTAATTGAGGGGGTAATATAGTTAGCTATGTAACTGACCCTTAAGTCTTTTGTATAGATATAGCGTGATCAATGCCCAAATAACCACTCTTAATATCATGGCATAGACGGTTCGAGTCTCATAAAGTCCACCTTGCATGATATGTAAACCGAACAACGCAAAAATCAGTAACGTACTTAAGGTAATTATGACAGCTAACCAGAATCCTCGTATCGGGTTGATGAACATCAAAACTGCCGAGAGTAGATAGAAAAACCCCGCAGAGAAATTAAACCAAAGAACAAAAGGTACATAATGGCCGGCATTCTCCCGAGCAAGGCCATCTGAAAACAATACCATCCCCCCTGATCTAATAGTTAGCACACCAAATATAATGGCTACGATAGCTATTAGTTTTAGACTAAAAGGATAACTCACTTTTTCTGGACACATAGTTTTCACTCTTTACCGTAGAAATGTTTTTTAAAGGGTTTTCGAAACTCTTGATGACAGCCCTGGCATGTTTTCTGAAGCTTTGCAAAAGTGTCAATAACCAGACTGACATTTTTTTCCGAAGCAATTTGTTCGAGTTCAATGGCTGTTAAATGTGTCTTTTGATCAGAACGTTTAAATATTGAAAACCGCTCACCTGCAAAAGAAATAATTTTTTGTTTTTCTGTAACAGGAGGTTTAGCGTGGTGAGCTATTTTGTGAGCTGATTTTTTCACCCGTTGCCAGTCTTCTCGGGATATGGCATCAGTTATTGCCTGCATATCCTTGCTTAACTGTTGCATAATCTTACTAAATTCCATTTGCCTGTTCTCATCAGAAGGACTTTGAGCGCCCAAATTTGTCATTAATGTCACAGTCACTATGGCAATCATTTTCAAAAAATAATTTCTGTATGTCATGTTCATGTCTTCTCCGGTTGTTTAAATAATAAATGCAATATTAACAATATGAATTCTCTCGATTATTCCATACTATTAACAATACCCTGCCTGAATAGAATAAACACACCCAAAGCTTTTTCTCGCATAATCGAGATGTCTCCAGCCAAAAGAGATTGCATGATAAGCCCTTGTATCGAGCCGATAAACAAGGTTACAGCAGACGCTGTATCGATATTTTTATCTATCTTATCTGCTGATTTACCATTGTCTATTAGTAAGGCAACGCGCTCACCGTATTTTTGCAGAAGTGCTCGGGCTGTCTTTTTAGGGATAGTATCTTCTGCACGTTGTAATTCTCCAAATAACATGCGAGGTACTCCAGGATGATGCGATACAAACTCAATATGGGCCATAAATACTGCCTGTAAAGCAACTAAAGGGTCGGATGTGGAGTTCACTGCAACATCAATTTTCTTCAGTAATCGATCAGTAACCCACTCTATCACAGCCTGCCAAATGGCTTCTTTATTAGGAAAATGACGAAAAAGCGCTCCCTGGGTTACTTTCATGTGTTTTGCAATAGCAGAAGTCGTAATATCACTGGGGTTTTGACGAGCTGCCAACTCGATTACGGTATTTACAGTAACTGCGCGACGTTCATCTGCCTTCATATGTTGACGATTCATTGTTTCTCCAAATATAAAGATAGTAATTGATTACTATCATCGTCTTTTTTTATTATGATGTCAACCATAACCCGACCCAAATTCAGGCTAAGTTAAATATACCCACAACTGTTCAGTTCACCCTGAAGGTAGGTATATTAATGACTGTAAAATATTGATATAATTTAAGATCTTTAATTCATTTTAATGAAATGAATCTTTATGAGTTCAAAAAATAAAAAATATCCCTCACAAATTTTGTTGCTAAGCGTCTTGCTGATTTGTACCAGTATTGACTCTAGAGCATCCACATCAAGTGAAAAGCTGGACAAATGTTACCTGAAACGACTTAAAGCCGCAGGAGACACTGTACCAGTCATCGAGATTAAAAAAAGATGCCAGGTTAGTATTCAACAAAATGTTTCAGATAAAAACAGCCTAATATCACCTCTGGATAAACGTTTACATATTGAAAAAGAAACACAAAATATCCCAAATGTCATTACAGCCCATATGCTAAATTACATGTTGCCGGTTACCTATATGACTAATCCTAACGCCGATTTAGGTAATTTGCTTCTGGATCAAAATGCAAAACTTGATCGTACTGAAGCAAAATTTCAAATTAGTTTTAAAGCCCCACTTACTCAAAATATTTTTAATCAACAGGATGCGGTATACTTTGCTTTCACACTACAATCCTATTGGCAGATGTATAACAAAAATATATCTTCTCCGTTCAGGGAAACCAATTATCAGCCAGAAATTTTTTACTGGTATGAAAATGATTTAAAATGGGGAGACTGGAGCAATCGCGTTATTATGATAGGTTTTCAACATCAATCCAATGGCCGCTCACAACCCTTATCCAGAAGCTGGAATCGTTTTTTCGCCAACTTTGTCTGGGAAAAAGACAGCTGGGTACTCTCTTTTAAACCCTGGTACCGATTACCTGAATCAAAAAAAGACGATCCACTTCAGGCAAAAGGAGATGATAATCCCGATATTGAAAAGTTTATGGGTAATTTTGAATTTAGAAGTATCTATAAATGGGATGAACAAACATTCAGCCTGATGTTCAGAAATAATTTACGCTCCAATAATAAAGGTGCGGTGGAACTTGGTTGGACTTTTCCCATGGGAAAACGTTTTAAGGGCTATGCTCAGTTTTTTAGTGGTTATGGTGAAAGCCTGATTGATTATAATCATAATATCAATCGGTTTGGTATTGGTATTGTACTTACTGACTACTTTTAAAACGCCAGTAATTTAATCTTGAACCTAAAAGAATAGTAATAATTATCAGATATAAAACCGGTTCATTCAGATCAGATTTTACCTGCCAGAAAAAATGCAATATAGCCAATGCGGCAACTATATAGATGAGTTTATGTAATTTTTGCCATTTTTTCCCCAGTTTTCTCATCCAACCTTTGGTAGATGTGAAGGCCAGAGGGATTAACAGCAAAAAACCTAGAAATCCAATGGTGATATAGGGTCGTTTTACTATGTCGTCTATCACATTGCTGATATCCATTTCCAGATACAATAAATAATAGGACAGCAAATGCATACTGGCATAAAACATGGTAAATAAGCCAAACATCCTACGAAACTGAATCAGCTCAGGTCTTTTTAACCAACGCCTGAACGGTGTAATGGATAAGGTAATCACTAGAAACTTGAGCGTCCACTCACCCATTTTATGAACAATATATTTTTGTGGATCAGCACCCAGATATTGCTGAAAAATACTCTGTTGCCAGAAAATTCCCAATACAATATAAACAAAGGGCAATGTGGATAAGATAAAAATTGTGGGTTTGATAACCCGTTGAATCAATTGTTTTTTATTCATGAGAAAATTTTAATAATTTTTTCTCAGATTCATCCCCGTGTACATATTGGCAACATAATCTCCATAACCATTAAACATCTGAGTTTTAATTCTCTTCACACTAAATAAAGAGCTATCAATAATTCGTCTTTCAGAAGCCTGACTCCAACGTGGATGATCAACCTGTGGATTGACGTTAGCATAAAAACCGTATTCTCGTGGCGCACTCCGTCGCCAACTATTATTAGGCCGCCTTTCAGTAAAACGAATTTTCACAATAGATTTAATGGATTTAAAACCATATTTCCAGGGTACAACCAATCTCAGGGGGGCACCATTTTGTGGTGGTAGATTACGTCCATATAAACCCACTGCCATAAATGCCAATGGGTTCATGGCTTCATCCATACGTAGACCTTCAACATAAGGCCACTTTAAAGAGGAAAAACCCAGATAGCCCCGTCTTTGCCCTGGCATTCTTTTGGGATCTTTTAACGTAGTAAATTCAACATATTTAGCGTTTGAATTGGGCTCAAATTTCTTCAATAATGAACTGAGAGGAAAACCAATCCAGGGGATCACCATCGACCAGGCTTCCACACATCGCAATCGATAGATACGTTCTTCAAGTGATTCCTTTTTCATAATATCATCAAAATCATAAACACCCGGTTTGTTCACTGCACCTTCGACGGTAATCTTCCAGGGATCGGTAATAAAATGTTTCGCTCTTTTTGCGGGCAAATCTTTATCAAGTCCAAACTCATAGAAATTATTATAATGGGTGGCATTAAATTTTTTAGTCTGTTGTTCATTAGTAGAAAATAATTTGTTCTTTTTAAAATCAAGCAGCTTCATTTCAGGTAGTGGTTTTTCTTCATCATTACCAAATAAATTCCCCAGAATCCCCGCCTGTGCAGTCACGCCAGTAGCCAGCAAAGTAGATGCTGATAAAGTCTGTATAAACTTTCTGCGATTAAGGTATAGAGACTCTGCAGTAACCTCACTTTCTTTAAGGTTAAAATCAGGTTTTTTTGATGTTTTGATTAACATGTTATGTTCTCGTTCAAGATGTTAAAAACTGATGATTACTATTCAGATGTCATGCTACCCACTTTGTTGCTGTTTTTCACCTGCAATTTCTCACAAAGTTATAACAATTTCTGATTTTCCCAACAATCAATGCTAATTGAAGCTTGAAAGCACTTTAACACACTGATATTCTCGACCTCTTATAATGTAGATGAAAACCTTCACCCCATCATCTCTGTTTATCTAAACGAATCTAATGAGGAATGAATCATGGCAACCTATGAATGTAGTAAATGTGGTATGAGTGTTAATGCAACCTGCGGTAAATGCGATGCACCACTGGAAAACGATATGCTGAAACTGGACAATGGTGCAGAAGTTCAAATTTCAAAATGCCCCAATGGCCATGGGAAAATCAAATCTCCGCTCTGTTGTGGACAGGATATGAGCTGTTCAGTTAACGGTTAATTCACCCTCTAAACGAATCTTTACCTTTATCGAATAAAGAGCATCTATGGAAACAGGCTACTCAATATTATCAATGACATTGTTACTGGTGTTTGTGATTGATCCCATTGGCAATGTCCCAATTCTACTGGCCATTTTAAAAGATGTGGATAAAAAAAGGCATTTACCCATTATTGCCCGAGAAATGACTTTTGGTCTGATAATTCTGTTTACCTTTTTGTTCTTTGGAAAAAGCTTTCTGGAATTGTTCCATCTTGAAACCGAATCCGTCACCATTGCCGGTGGAGTAATATTTTTTATCATTGGTATTCGGTTGATTTTTCCTGGCAGTAAAGATAGCAGTTTATATCCATCAGATGGTGAACCTTTTCTGGTACCCATAGCCCTGCCCCTGGTTGCGGGGCCATCAACTCTGGCTACCTTGATTGTAATGGCTAATACCTATCAGGGACACATGAAAGATTTGTCACTGGCGCTGTTTTTATCCTGGTTAATTTCAACAATCATTCTTATTCTCTCGCCATTTTTTTACAAGATATTAAAAGACAAAGGATTGATGGCATTGGAAAGACTGATGGGTATGTTATTGTTAATTATGTCCGTACAGATGTTTGTCAATGGACTTCGAGGCTTGGCACCCAGTTTTCACTAACTGAAGCTTTAAATTAGCGCCTTATCTTAAGGCAAAAAAAGGCAATAATAAAAGCATTGATATGACAAAGCTGACAAAAGAACTTACCCATAAACCCTTTTTTGGTGCTGTCTGGATGATTCTGGCAGGCGCCTGTTTTGCCGCCATTAACACCACCAGTCAGTATCTAAGTATACGGCTGGGATTACATAATACACTGGTTGGTTTTTTTCAATACTTTATCTCATTCCTGGTGATGTTACCCTGGATGATAAAAACCGGTTTATCCACCGCCCTGAAAACACAGCACATCTGGATGCATCTGCTACGTGTTTTCACCTCGGTTATCGGCATTCAATTATGGCTTTGGGCACTCGCCTATCCCATCCCTATCTGGCAGGCTATCGCCCTGGTAATGACCTCCCCATTATTTGTCACCATTGGTTCATCATTATTTTTAAAGGAAAAAGTGGGTATTGCCAGATGGTCAGCGACACTGGTAGGGTTTATCGGTTCATTAATTATTCTTGAACCCTGGAGTGATGATTTTCAGGTTGCCAGCCTGTTACCCATAGCCGCAGCTTTTTTCTGGGCCATTTACTCCCTTATGACCCGAATAATGACCGCTACAGAAAATACGGGCTCATTGGTAATTTATTTACTCATTCTTATTGCACCCATGAACCTGATACTGGCATTACCCAATTTCACCCTGCCGACTCAACCCATGTGGCTGTGGCTTATTTTTTCAGGTACGCTTCTCGCCATTGCCCAGTGGTCACTAGCCAGAGCCTACGCCAATGCTGATGCCTCATTTATTCAACCGTTTGATTTGTTAAAGTTACCATTGAATGTTTATGCCGGCTGGCTGGTTTTTGGTTATGTGCCACCGGGTAGATTGTGGCTAGGTGCGTTACTATTAGTGAGTTCAACCATATTTATCCTGCACCGGGAGCATCGACAGGATAAATAATTGAAAATACTAATGCATGTAACTCAGATATTGTTTTACGATTAATTATATTCCCGGTAAAAGTAGGAGCGAATTTATTCGCGATAACACTTGCAAACAAAACCTGAACAATGATTTGAAACCCAACCCCAATTGCGGCTAAAGTCCGCCCCTACATTCACCGGGATTTGATGGAAATTTTATCGATTCCCGGAACTATTTCTTTGTGTCGGCCTGGTTCTTTTTCTATTTTGATTAGAGGGTTTTCGTTTTGAAGAAGCTGTTCTACTACCAAATTTCTTAGCAGAATTGGACCCTGCCTGTTTCGGTTTACCTTTAAAGTTTTTAACCGTATGTTTGTTAGTTTTCCCTGGCGTTAAATTCAACCGTGATTCAGGTAAGTTATGTTCAGGTTCAAATCCGTCTATTATTTTTCTGGGCAGTACTTTTTTAATCAGTTTTTCAATATCGGTTAATTGTTTGAATTCATCCGCACTCACCAATGACACCGCTTCACCACTTTTTCCGGCGCGTCCGGTTCTGCCGATGCGATGCACATAATCTTCTGATACATTAGGTAAATCCAGATTAACTACGTGAGGCAGATAGTCAATATCAATACCTCTAGCCGCAATATCTGTTGCCACTAAAATTTTAAATGTGCCATCTTTAAAACCTGCCAGAGCTTTGGTTCTGGCTCCCTGACTTTTATTACCATGAATAGCTATGGCGTTAAAGCCATCAGCATTGAGTTGTTTAACAATTTTATTGGCACCGTGTTTAGTTCTGGAGAAAACCAGCACCTGTTGCCAGTTATTTTCTACAATTAGCTCCTTCAACAATGCCACTTTTCGTTTTTTATCTACCGGGCAAATCCACTGGGATACCCTTTCAGCCGTAGTAGTTTGAGGACTAACAGAAATTTCTACTGGTCTGTGTACAAAGGTTTTCGCCAATTTACGAATATCATCAGAGAAAGTTGCCGAGAACATCAGGTTCTGCCTTTTCTGCGGCAATAACGCTAAAATTTTTCTGATATCCCGAATAAAGCCCATATCCAGCATTCTGTCGGCTTCATCTAACACCAGAATTTCAAGTTTGTCGAATTTGACTGCATTTTGTTGATACAGATCGAGTAAACGTCCCGGAGTCGCCACCAGAATATCAGCACCCTTTCTGAGCTTCATCATCTGCGGGTTAATTTTCACCCCACCATAAACCACCACTGTTTTAAAGGGAAGCTCACTACCGTAAGTAGCGACACTTTCAGAGACCTGGAGCGCGAGTTCACGGGTAGGTGTTAATATTAAGGTCCGCGCCTGATTTGCAGCAGCCGGTTTTCCTGCTGAGAGCAACTGAAGAATAGGCAGCGTAAAACCGGCCGTTTTACCGGTACCGGTTTGAGCGGCTGCCATAACATCCCTGCCGCTTAATACGGCGGGTATAGATTGTTTTTGTATAGGCGTAGGATGCTCATAGCCCTGCTTTGAAACAGCTTTTAAAATAGCTTCAGAAAGGTCAAAAGAAGAAAAACTCAAAGGATACTCGATAATTGTTGGACTAACTGGTGAATAATACTATGACCGGTTAGTGTACTCAACCGATAACTGGGAATTGCAATTTGCTATTATAGCATGGTTTTGGAACATGTTTGGAACATAGCTTCTTACATTCAATTTAATACCGAAAGAGTACCTCTGTTAATTTATAATTTTGCGACATACTCCGGCGATAATTTTGAAATAGAATCACAGCCAATTAATTTCATCACGCGCTCCATTTCTGTTCTGAATATTTCCAGTGCTCGGCTAACACCTGCCTCACCGCCTGCCACAAGTCCATAAAGATAGGGACGACCGATTAAGCAAGCCGTAGCCCCTAATGCAATAGCTTTAATCACATCCGAACCTCGTCTGATACCACCATCAATATAAATTTCCAGTGCATCGCCCACTTCCGCTTTTACATCGGCCAGTAAGGAAAAAGCAGGTGGAGCACCATCGAGTTGACGTCCTCCATGATTGGATAAAATGATACCACTGGCTCCCATTTCAACGGCAAGTTTTGCATCAGCAACACTTTGAATCCCCTTTAACATAAAAGGCCCGCCCCACATTTTTTTAATTTCAGCCGCATCTTCCCAGTTAACACTGGCATCAAATTGTTGATTCACAGTATCCATCGCTTTCGCAGCATCACCGCCATAGGGCAAAAACTCAACCATGTTAGCTAATACAAGAGGTGGTGAGGTGAGAAAACGATAAAACCATTTGGGGTGGCGCAATGCACCTTTGAGAATGTTTAATCGATGCTGTCGAGCGTGACCATGACCATTTTTCAGATCGCGCTCGCGATTGCCAAGGGTAGGAAGATCCACTGCCAGCATGACACCCTGATAGTGATTCTGCTGACAACGTAGGATAAAATTTTTCACCATGTCAGCATTTCGCCAGGCATAGATCTGAAAAAATTTTGTCCCCTTTGAAATTTTTGCAACATCCTCTATGGAAGTGGTTGCCACAGTAGAAAGTGAATAAGGGATACCGGCTTTTTCTGCGGCGAGTGCCACGGCCTTTTCCCCTTGATAATGAAAGGTTCGCGACATCGCCGTAGGTGCACACATAATGGGCATCTGGCTTTTAGCGCCCTGAATGGTTGTGGTTAAATCAATTGTCGAGACATCTCTTAATACCCTGGGCACAAATTCATATTCTGAAAAAACCTGACGATTTCTACCAATTGTTATCTCATCCTCTGCCCCACCTTCAATATAATCAAACATCACCCCGGGTAAGGATTTTTTCGCCAATTTTTTTAAATCGGCAATTGAAAAACAGTGATTAAGATTTTTCATTACCTCTCCTGAGATTAAAAGCCTGAGATTATCAGCCCTGAACTACAAAAGATAGAGCGATTTGTTAACCGGGTAACCCATCAATACGGGGTTTAACCAGCATTTTGCCATAACTTAAGACAAAACCCAAAAAAGCCAGCATCCATAAAAATCCGCTAACAATCACTGCTGCCGATAACATCTGTGGCAACAATATGGGGATAATAACTCTGACAAATGCGGCGATCTGCAAAATGAAAAAGCTGATCACGACCAGTGTAGGTGGTAGTAATGGCCGCCCGGTATGCCCCAGGCTTACTCTGGAAATCATGCCCAGTATCATGCCACTAATTCCACCCACAGTAAAAGCATGCAAGGCAAGAAATGGCGACAGGTAACCCAGTGCTGCCAGTGACATTAATAGAAAACCCAGGATTATCCAACCATAGGATATCTGCAAAATCCACACCAAAGGAACGCCCCAGATTTTTGCTCGATACCAGATAATCAGCCGAATACTATGAGTGATAAATGCTAATAGTGCGGCTATGGCCAATGTCCAACCCATAAAGCCAAATTGATGAGCAATTAAATAAATCAGACCGGTTGCTATCATTAATCGATCCAGTTGGGGTGTACGGGCTATCTTCTCGCCGATGCCATTTCCTGAAAACATGGGTATGACACGCCCGCCCATGACGATGATTAACAAAATAATCACATCAACGCCAAGATATAAACCTGCGTGCGCACCCATCGCTGATAACCCCAACTGTTGACGATGCATCAACAGGTTACCTAGCCATAACAAACTTAAAATAGGAATAAAAATAATATTCCGCCACTGACGTACTTTTATCACCGGGATGGCCAGGGTTATCATCACCAATGGTAAAAAAAGCAGATCGACCAAAGCAACCCAACTGCCTGGTACAGATAGCCAGGGTAATATCCGCCCCAACAACCAGATAAGCACCAGCCCGGCCAGTTTCCAGCCACTGACGACAGCCAGCCCCGTCCAGTTTCTGGCAGCAGTTAATAAAAAACCGGCAATAATCGCTACGGCAAAACCAAAGATCATTTCATGGCTGTGATAAGTTGAAGCACCCCAGTAATTTTCATTTAACAGCCATCCGGCATAATGAAAAATCCACATCATAAGTCCCAAAATTGCTACCAGAGGTCCCAGCAGAAAAAAAGCTCGAAAAGCCAGATTAAATAACGCAAAGGGTTTTGATGAATCAGGTGCTTGTTGAATATTTAACATGATAGTAAAACATCTCTAAAAGTTGTTGCGCATATTATGTAGTATGACACAGGTGTATTTCATTGATCCGAATTAACTTTCAAAAGATTATCTGGTAGGAGAGGTCTTTAGCTGCGAAGGGTTTGTGTTTTATATCCTGACTCTTTTACATCTCACATACATTCGCGGCTAAAGACTGCGCTTACTAATTATAGAGATAGCCGGGGGCTTTTACGAGCCAAACTTGCCTGCTCATAATTGTAGGCAGCTTCAATCAGCGTCCCTTCTTTACCAAAGCCTGAGAAAAAAGATAAGCCCACAGGTAAGTCATTCACAAATCCCATCGGCACAGTAATATGAGGATATCCGGCCACGGCAGCAGCCGACCAGGATGACCCAAGATAATGATCCTTCTTATCTGGAACAATGGACCAGGCTGGCCCAGTTGTTGGCGCAATTAACAAATCCAGTTGATATTTTTTTAAAGTCGCATCAATGCCTTCAGCACCGGCCAATCGTTTGGCATTTTTTAAATGTTGCTGATAGTTTTTACTGTCGGTACCTTTAGTTTTATCTGCTTTAATAAAAATATCCTGACCAAACAATGGCATTTCCTGTTTTTTATGTTTAATGTTAAATGCAATCAGATCACTCAGTGAATGTACTTTAAGCTCCGGTTTATTTTTTAAGTAATTATTGATGTCGGTTTTAAATTCCATTAATAAAA
>DRNA01000052.1 GCA_011322365.1 Aeromonadales bacterium
GCTGGAAGCAGGCTGTCACTAAAGCCAGAGAATAAAAGAGGATATTATGATGTCATCGGGTTATTTTAAACCGAATCGTTTTTACCACAGCTGGGTCCCTGAAAAAATGGATAAGGTGATAATCATTTTTCATGGGCTGGGTGAACACAGTGGCCGCTATGGGCATGTAGCTGAATTTTTTAATCAACACGGCTATGGGGTGTTTGTGCCAGATCATATCGGGCATGGCCACACTGAAGGTAAGCGTGGTCATGTGGATTCATTTGCTGATTATCTGGACAATGCCAGATTATTTATTGATTTTGTAGAGCAGCAAACTCAGATTCATGAATTTGTTCTCATCGGCCATAGCCTCGGCGCGGTGATTGCACACCTGTATACTTTAGACAATGATACACGCATTGAACGTCTGGTTTTATCGTCCCCCGGCTATGAAAAATTAGAAAAAGTAGGAGCAATAAAACACTCGCTGGGCATGTTATTTTCATCGCTATTTCCAACGTTACTATTATCCAATGAATTATCTCCCGAACAGGTTTCCCGAGACCCGGCAGTGGTTGAGGACTATGCCAATGATCCATTAAACCATGATCGCGTCTCCACACGTTTTTATACGTCATTCCTGTCAGCGATTAAACAAATTAATAAAAACCCTACGGTTTCAATACCAGTTTTGTTTGTAGTTGCAGGCAATGATCAAATTGTCTCCCCCGCCAAAACCCGATCCATTTTTGAGGCCATGCTATCTAAGCAAAAAGACTATATTGAATATCCTGAACTTTATCATGAAATTTTCAACGAAAAAGAGCGACAAACCGTGTTTAAAGATGTGTTAAACTGGCTACAAACTCAGGCTTAATATCTAATCAAGTTAAAGAAAATGAACAATAAACAGCCCAACGATCTAACCCATGTGGACCCTCAGGGAAAAGCCTCAATGGTTGATATCTCTGATAAAGAAGTGACTAGCAGAGAAGCCAGAGCCGAGGTTTTTATACAGTTAACTACCGAAACTGTGACCAGAATTCAGGAGAATAGCATGAAAAAAGGTGACGTACTCAGTGTTGCCCGTATTGCAGGGATCCAGGCGGCGAAAAAATGTGCTGATCTGATTCCACTGTGTCATCCATTAATGTTGTCAAAGGTTGCCGTTGATTTTGAATGGAAGGAGAATAATCGCTTACGTGTTGAAAGTTATTGCAAGTTATCCGGGAAAACCGGCGTTGAAATGGAAGCACTAACGGCTGCCAGTGTTGCAGCTTTAACTATTTTTGATATGTGCAAAGCCATTGATAAATCCATGATTATAGATGGATTAAAAGTGCTGGAAAAAAAGGGTGGACGTTCCGGCCACTGGGTAAGATAACGATTGGTTTTGACCAATTGGAGTTGATGAATGATTAAAATTTCAATTCAACAAAACGACTTTTCAGTGGCTGATGAATATCAACAGCTTATTGCAGATGATCGTTCTCAGGGAGGTGTGGCAACTTTCATTGGCCGTGTCAGAAATAGCGATGACATTAAGGTCAATGAAAACTCAATTGATAGCCCTGTTAAAAAAGATATCTGTGCCCTGGAACTTGAATATTACCCCGGAATGACTGAGAAAGTATTAACTCAACTTGCGGAAACTGCCAGGGAAAAATGGCCCCTGGCTGCGGTGACAATTATTCATCGTGTGGGTAAGTTAATGGCTGGTGAGCAGATAGTATTTGTTGGTGTCACCAGTATGCACCGTAAAGCCGCCTTTGCGGCCTGCGAATATATTATGGATATACTCAAAACAACGGCCCCTTTCTGGAAAAAAGAGTTTTCTAAAGAAAATGATCAGCTGCAAGAACGCTGGGTAGAAGCCAAAGCGGCAGATAAAGCTGAAGCAGAAAAATGGTTAAAATAAGGTTCTATTTCTTACCTATCCTTCTGTTCATGCCTCTGCTCAGCTTTGCCTGTCTGGAAGAGAGAGCCGGCAAGGATGAAATTAAACCCACACTGCGTATAGCCGTTGCCAGTAATTTTCGTCCGGCCATGAAAAAACTGGTTCCCGTCTTTTTGAAATCTCACGCCATAATGATTCGCTGGCAATCAGCTTCCAGTGGTGCTATTTTCAACCAGATAATCCACGGTGCTCCCTATGATTTATTTTTGTCAGCTGATAGTGAAAAGCCGCAAAAACTTATTCAAAAACACCACGCCACTGCCGCTTCTTTACAAACCTACGCACTGGGAAAACTGGTTTGGTATGAACCGGATAAACGTCATCCTTCTTTATTAACCATGAAAAACCCGCCCGCTATAATTACCATCGCCAACCCTAAAATAGCGCCTTATGGAAAAGCCGCAGCGGAAGTAATAAAAAAATTAAACCATAAGAATATCAGCTTTAAAAAAGTGATAGTTGCAAGCAACATTCTACAGGCATTTCAATATATCCATACCGGAAATATTGCTGCAGGCTTTGTCGCTTATGCTCAAATTATTAATCTGGAATTGAAAAATAATTTCTGGGTCATTCCCAGCCACTGGTATCAACCCATTAAACAGCAGGCTGTTATCGTTCAATCTGCACATACAAAACAGGCACAACAATTTCTGGATTTTTTACAAACAGAAACAGCAAGAAAAATAATTCGGGAAATGGGTTATGATTTACCCACAAAGACAACCGGTTTGAAAGGGAATGAGCATGATACTCGATAAACTGGATCAACAGGCCCTCTGGCTCACGCTTGAACTGGCACTGTTTACTACTGCCATTTTATTAATTATTGGTACACCCCTGGCCTGGAAGCTAGCACGAGGAAGATCCCGCTGGTGGGCTATAGTGGATGCTCTGGTTTCCCTGCCCCTGGTACTCCCTCCAACTGTTCTGGGATTTTATTTGCTGGTGGCTTTTTCGCCTCGTAACGAACTGGGCTCCTGGTGGCAAACCCTGACTGGTCAATCCTTTGCCTTTTCATTTACCGGCATTTTAATTGCCTCTGTTCTTTATTCTCTACCATTTGTTGTACAACCCTTACAATCCGCTTTTAAACAAATGGGAAACCAATATATCAAGGCAGCAGCTTCTTTAGGTGTCTCTCCCTGGCGTGCACTGCTGAATGTCGTTATACCAATGAATAAACGTATTATATTAATGGCGGCCAGTCTCGGATTTGCCCACACTATCGGTGAATTCGGCGTTGTATTAATGGTGGGTGGTAGTATCCCCGGTGAAACACGGGTTATGTCAATTGCATTGTTTGAACACGTTGAAGCCGGCGAAATGCTCCAGGCGCACCTACTGGCTGCTATCCTGTTAATTTTTGCACTTATTTTACTGGTCAGTATTAACGTTTTTCAGCGAAAACCTTCGCCAGGTGATCAGCATGCTTAACTGTCAGTTTACCTTAGCTACTGATGAAGCTTCCACACACACGCCACTTAGTGCAAATTTTTCCTGGTCAGGTAATGGCATCCTCGGGATTAGTGGTCCATCTGGAGGTGGCAAGACAACCCTGTTAAATATTCTCGCTGGTTTTCCACCTGAAAATTTAACACAAACTGCACTCAGTTGGGATGAAAACATATTACATAATTCTGCACAAAATAATTTCATGACTGCAGAAAAACGTCCCATCAGTATGGTTTTTCAACAACAAACTCTGTTTCCTCATATCACTGTAAAACAAAACCTGCAATTCGCGCGTAAACACGGTTATCGAAAATTACCCGAGCAACAATTCAGAGCTTTGATCAATAGTTTTGATCTGGAAGATTTATTATCAAAATCACCTGAGCAATTATCTGGTGGTGAAAAAAATCGAGTTGCTCTGGTACAAAGTCTGTGTGCTCTACCTGAATTACTCTTACTGGATGAACCTTTTTCAGCTCTCGATAGCGCAAAACAGCATGAGACAATTGCCACATTAAAAAAATGCGTCAAGCGCCTCAATATCTCTGTCATTCTTGTGAGTCATTCATTTCACGAACTGGCTTATATGTGTGATGAAATTCTATTTATTAAACAGCATATTGTCACCGGTCCCTTTTCTGATGTTATCAACCAATTAAATATCAATAGATACACCAGCAATCACGTTGAACCGTTAACAACATTTTTAGCGGCAAAATTATGCCACTATCACGAAGATGAACAACAGGCTGAATTTGAAATTGATGGTGACAAGGTCCTGATTAGTTGTAGCCATTATCCTGAGCAAATTGAAAATATTGAAATACCAGCCCATGAAGTCAGTATTTTACTTAAACCGGCAAAAGGTACCAGCATTGCCAATTGCCTGGCCGTTGTTCTCAGTGATTATCAACAATCTGGCGGTGAGATAGTATTAACCTTAACTCTGAAAAAACAGTCTTTATACTGTAAAATTACTAAAAAATCATTTAATCAACTTAATTTGCATAAGGGTTTATCCCTATATGCCCAGTTCAAAGCCACAGCAATTCATATATTTTAGGTATTTTGTATAAATATCAAATAGTTAAAAAATTTTTTTGCTTCTAACTACCCATTTTTTTCCCTCTGGTTCCCACTCATTGCTGTTTCAGAATGCTTCTCATTTTAACTTGAACTTTACTTTTCAGTGTAATTAGTGGTAAATTCGGTCGTCAACATAAGGTCAAACTAATAAAGACATTACTAATTAATGATCCTTATGGTCTGTTAATCCCATAAATAAATGAGGTATATTATGATTCAGTGGGGCTGGTTAAAAGGTGGCTTAATATTAGGGGGCGTGTTTCTTCTCGCCGTCATTCTGGTGAAACCCATTGGCGTTTCAACTCAATTTGTTATATTCGATGGTATCGTCTGGAATATGTTTTCCAAAGATGTGGTTAAGCCAGATCCAAAAGCAAAACATGGCGTTACCAGTAAAAATGCCTACCTGGCAAAAAGTGGTGGTAAATACGCATCCCATGTAGAAAATCCCCTCAATTATGGTTTCATTTTCGTTATTGCCATGTTTGGTGGCGCATTTTTATCTATTTTTCTACAAAAGAAAAAAGTCTCAGAAGAAGATAGCGAAGCACCACCCGTGTTTCGTAAATCAGGGCATAAAAATCGTTATCTGGTATCGTTTATCGGTGGCGCATTGGTTTTATTCGGAGCAAGGCTTGCCGGTGGTTGCACCAGCGGGCACATGATGAGTGGCATGATGCAAACATCTTTAAGCGGCTATCTATTCGCCTTGGGTGTTTTCGCAGCAGGTATTCCCGTAGCACTCTTCTTCTATCGTAAAGCTGGCAAGTGAGGTAAATTCTAATGGAAAAAATTATTCTCGCCATCGCTCTGGGTGGCCTTTTTGGATTTGTCTTGCACCGCGTAGGAGCAGGCAACCCTCAAAATATTATTAATATGTTACGCCTGACTGATTTGAGTCTGGCAAAAGTGATTTTACTCGCTATCGGGGTAAGCAGTCTGATACTCTTTATTTTGCTTTCCACCGGATTAATCAACGAAAGCCATATCAGTATTAAAGCGGCCTATGGCGGCGTGTTAATTGGCGGACTGATATTTGGTATTGGATTTGCGACTGCGGGCTACTGTCCCGGAACCTGTCTGGTGGGTCTCGGTGGTGGACGTAAAGATGCACTGTATTTTATTCTCGGAGCTCTGGTGGGTGCGTTTATCTTTACATTGGTCTATGGATGGATAAAAACAACTTTCCCATCAGTATTTGCGCCTATTGAAGGCGGAAAGGTTAGCCTGGCTAATACCGGTGTGAGTAAATTTCACGGCCTGTTTGACAATGTTCCTGCCGTAGCCGTGGCTGGTGGTATTGCTTTAATCTTTATTCTGGTCGCATGGAAGTTACCTAAAAGCCTTAAAAAAGCATAAAATGATTTCGATCTATAAAAGCGGTAAATTACATTTACCGCTTTTTTTTGAATTAAAAAAATATTTGTAGAAATTATTCCCAATATCAGAATGACACCTCTATTTTTAGCCATCTGTTACCAATAAAACTGGATTTCATGGTATATTTATCAGTAACTACATAAGCTGATCCAACTCCCCAACCTATTCTCAAAACTTGTAAAATCTGTAATTAACAGGAATTTAATTTATGAAAAATCAACCCGTCCGTTCTTGCCATCGTCACCGTAATAGACCTCTGAAACTTGTTGAACTTGTAGCCATTGCTGTTGGTGGCATGGTGGGTGGAGGTATTTTTACTGTGTTGGGTATATCAGTAGGTATGGTGGGTGCACTAACGCCCATAGCAATTGGATTTGGTGGTGTAATTGCAGGTTTTGCAGCCTATTCTTATGTGAAATTAGGGGTTTATTATCTGGATGAAGGTGCGACTTATTCCTTCTACAAAAAGACCTTTCCTAAATCCCCTTTTGCCGCTTCGTTAATTGGCTGGTATGTTATATTTGGTTATATCAGCA
>DRNA01000053.1 GCA_011322365.1 Aeromonadales bacterium
AATTCACCCAGCTCATCATTATTATATTTTTCTGCTTTAAGCCGATAATCTCCGTTTTCTGTTACCTCCTTAATGGTTGAATTAAGTCGGCTGATAGGTTCCAGGATATAATTCTGCAGCCAGCTGATTAATAAAAACCCCAGGAAAGAAACCACAATCAATGTTAAAACGATAACCATACCCTGCCATTTCAGAGTATCATGCATTTGTGTCAGATCACTGTAAATTCTGATTTTACCTAGCTTGCGGCCTCTTACTATAATCATTTGTTCCAGAACAAAATAGTCATCAAGAAAAGCATATCGCTCATTACCGGATTTCTTCTGTGAATCCTTCCAGGGGACATTTTTTGTATTTTGTATTTTTTTAAGAATGGTTAAATGCGGCTTCTGTTTGCTTTCATAGCGTGCAAACAAACGACCATCAGGCAGAATAATTTCAGACAGGATATTCTGTTTTTTTTCTGCCAGTGCCTGCAGGTTTTCCCTGGCAGAATCTTCATCTTTAAACATAATAGCGGCCTGAGAATTTAAGCCTGTAATTCTGGCCAGTGAAGACACCGAATCAATCAGAATATTTTGATTCATATTATATTGAGTAATAAAAAAACTCAGAGCAGCCAGGCCCACAACGACCAGGCTGGTAAACATACTGATAGCAATAATTTTCTGTTTAATGGGTAAATACCGAACTGGATTAAGAAACATTTTAGTGTACCTTTGACAGGCGTAATAATTTAGAACTGATGTTTAACTGTCCCTGTTTTACATTTTCTAAGTCAATTTCAATTACAACATGGTTTTTGTCGTAGTCCAGGTTAATCATCCCTCCTTTTTTAAGAAAGTCAGGATCCTCACCAACGGTTAAAACATGTTGTCTGGCTAATATTTCTAAAGTAGATTCAGTTTGATATTTATCAGCCGCCCCAAAAAAAACTATGTGACAGCCATGCATTTCTTCATCGGATTCAAGCTCTCTTACAATCAGTTTTCGGTTTTGATAATACTCATCTTTAAGCACTGATCGTAAGTTTTTAAAAACCCGGAGATTTCCTGAAACACAATAAATAACCGGTGAATTTTTATGCTTAAATATCTGACTCGGCCATTCCACATAATTTACAAAATTAAACAGGAACAACGATTTTAGGGCGTGGATATTTGAACTATAAAGTACATTGGAAAAACACAATAGCATAACCAGACAGTTAATTACTATTAACTGTCTTACACCAGCATACCATCTGATTCTACTGCTATCAGATGTATTTTTTCGCAGACGACCCATTAGCTTGATGATAGTGTTCACTTAAATACGTTTATGAGTGACAGAAGTGTCTATACATTAAAATTTCCATACCGCTCTGGCATAAAAACCTCTGGGTACTTCTGTACTTTCTATCATTCTCAGTTCATCTCTGTATTCCATTTGACTACTATCAAAAATGTTCTGTCCTACCAGGGATAATGTCAGTTTTTTATTAACCAGCCAGGCCAGGCGAGCATCCAGTGTCCAGTAATCGGATATATCTCCACTGGCATAAACATCATCTGTATAACGCAGCCAGAGATCGGTTTCCCAGTTAGTGGCGGGATCATAATCAAGCCTTACACTGAGTTGCTGTTTTGGACTGCTCTTCTCCGCTGCATCAAGGGATATATCAGTACTGCCATAATCCTTTTTCAGATCCATTTCAAGGTAACTATACGCCATTTGCAAACGTGCGTTTTTTGTCCATCGCCAGTCTACCGCAATTTCAGTCCCCCAGGAGTGGCCCTTACCATTATTATCAAAATTGTAAATCTGCTCCAGATAGGCCGGTAAGTGAGCGTAATTTAACTGTCTGGCTTCAATGGTACGTAAGTCTGAATAATCATTATAAAAACCACTGATATCAAATGAAAATTGATCCGCCACATGGAAACGATAACCCACTTCGTAGGCAATTAATGATTCCGATTTCTGCTTTGGATTGCCAATACCGGTGATTAGGACAGGAACAGGCAGAGTGGGAGGATTTGCGGGCACATATTCCTGATGCCCCAACAGCGATGTTTCTGCTCGCGATGGGGTTCTGGATGCTTTTGAAACAGCCATCCATAATGCATGTTTATCCTTTGGTTGCCATAGTAAGCGTGCTGATGG
>DRNA01000054.1 GCA_011322365.1 Aeromonadales bacterium
CGTTCAAGGTTTCGTTTACACTGAATTTTTGTTTTTCTTGGTTTTACCACTCAATTTCAAGATTTTTATTATTGTACCGAACAATTTTTATAGGTGATTATTTTTTGCGGAATTTTGTTTTTTTTGAAAGGTTATTTTTTTCTGGGGTGCCTGTCTCTGTTGATGAAATTTTTATGATGCATTTTTGAGCGCAATAATTGAAATTAGCATCACATCCATTATGCTAATGAAGATGGGCTCGCCCTGAAAAAAGAGCGGGGAATTAAAAAAACAAACCCACTTCAATTCTCTAAAAGATATTTCCTATAAAGAGTCACACCGGGCTTGTCCAACACGGGATTAAGTCGCGGCTATCGCGCGACCTATCCTTATTTGTTATGCTTTTACTCTTTTACATAAACAGCAAGATACGTTGTAGTCCCTTGGCCGATTCCAAGACAACCTGGTTGCTCCACTTGAAAGACTGAATGAAATTTAAAACCTTCTTCGGCTTTAGATGTTAAACGTTGCTCCAGTGCTTTAATGCCTTTATCTGTAAATGCTGCCCCAATTGTTTCAACTTTATATTGCATTGCTTTCTCCTTTTGTCTTTGGTAAATCTATACCTCCCGCGCCAGGACGACAACGGTTCAATCTTTTAATTGTCTCCCACCCCCCTTTTAATAACCCATTTTTTCTAATGGCTAACTCACTATAGTGTGAGCAACTTGGCTCAAAAACACACCTATTACCTAACTTAGGCGAAATTACCCTTTGATACCATCTTAACAGTATTATCGAGATTTTAATTTGAATGGGTTTTTTTGGAATTGGAAGAGAATTAATTTTAACATCCATATTCGTACGCCCAAACAATTGCCTTTCAACAGAAGGCCTCAATTGCTCATCCACATTTATTTCAAATTTATCACTTCCTTTAATTTTATCCATACCTTTCCTTTAATTAGCATAACGCTTAAGCTGTGCGGCGCGACGTAAGGAGCGTCCGAACGAGCGCATTGTTAGGGCTTATTTCCATATTTAAACAGTAAACCCACCGGCGATTTTTTAACTTTTTCATCTTCCTCAGCTATTTTTCTAAATTTTTCAGGAATATCTTTTAGTTTAGGTACATCCATCAATTGATTAGCAGCAATGGCGCTAATTCCGTAAACTGGCATTCCAGTTGCTGCTGCTGTGACTTCTAGAGTACCAATGGCCAGCCATGATCCAATATCGCTACCAGCAAATTTCCATTTTTTATTCGTTAACTCTTTTATATTATTTTTGTGTTCGTCAAAAGCATTATGTAAATTTTCAAATATTTGGTCAGAAGATCTGTGATAGTTATGAGGGTTTAATTCAACTAACTCAGAAATACCTGTTGATAATATATTTCTAATTTCATCGAGCGCACCTTCTCTTCGGACCTCAATTAAGGCCGATGGTGGAACTTTGCCCAACCATTGCATTTCACCACGCGCAAGATTTTGTAATCCCCTAGTTACGTGCATATCTTCTAGGTGATGTATGTCTATACGCTCGGAATCATACTCAAGTTTCCAATCTAGATATTGCCAAGATGTAGGAGCATCGATCAATGGTACTCCGCGAAATCGTCTGCTTTTTATTAATATTTCATTGGCCTGTGCCATTCTACCAAAGCCCGAGCGACCAACAATTATTCCAGGATGAGTTGTACCAAGTAGTTGAGGTGTATCACCGGCTTCAATTGCCATCTTCAATTGCTCTTGAGCAGAATTACCCCATTTTGTATCAAAAATGAGTCTTTCTTTTTCTTTTAACTCTGACAATACTTTCTCTGGAGTGTCTAAATATGAACAAAAGTCCATATACTCTTCAAACGATTCAAATTCTCTACCAAATAGATGCAGCCCATGTATAAGAACATCATCCATACCTAAACGCTGAATAAACTCCATGTGACTTTGATCTTGTTTGGCAGGATCAGGAAGGATAACTACTATTGGTGTTTCAACATCAGCTAATGCAAGTTCTTTATATTCAAGAACACTAGTTGCATGTTTCATAAAGTAGTAGACTTTATCTTCATCCGACCACCTTTCAAAAAGCTCTGCTGAACGTACAAAGGGATCTGGAATAATTATAGTGTCTGTATAAATACCGCACTTAGAGGCAATGTTTTCTTCAAAAGATGGGAACAAATCTCCGCCAAAAATACCTTTAAGGCAATTCATATCTTCCATATGTGCCCAAGCAGGTTCTCCTGCAATTTCCCAGTATTCCTTAATTACATTTACGAACTCGGGTATTGATGGAAGGATTTCGTCTCTATATTCTTCTTTGCTTGATATTATTCTTCCAATAGCATCAGGATCTAGACCCTTTTCCTTCATGAGTTGGTAGTGCTTACCAAAACTTGATTCAATATAATTGAAATACGTTTCTTGAATATCGTGAAGTGGTATATCTTCCTTCATTTCTTCACG
Source organism: Aeromonadales bacterium (assembly GCA_011322365.1). Lineage (GTDB taxonomy): Bacteria > Pseudomonadota > Gammaproteobacteria > Enterobacterales > DRNA01. The sequence continues at coordinate 2,451 of DRNA01000054.1, forward strand.
ATCATGCATTGCTGTTACAGCTAAGGCTAATGATCTTGCTTTTGCATCGACTGTACTTAGATCAACTTTTCCATCAGAGTCATATTTCATCGCCGTCAAACTGCCTTCGATATCGATGTCTTTGGAGATGCTTATTTTCCCTTCTTTAAAATAATCACGAAGAATAAGAAGTCTTCTTCTCAGTTCTTCATTATATTCTTCATCTTCCATCGTGGTTTCCTGAAGAGCCCTAACAGCTGATTCTATCGCCGCCGGCGATATATCACCTGGCGATAGATGTCAGAATTAATTTTCACCAAAATACGCCATAACAACTGTTTTATCAAGCAGCTAAAATGTATTTTTACTATTTCTACTCCCGGCATCTATCGCCGCCAGCGGAAGATGTCGGTTTAAAACTTGCGATATATGCAGTTTTTTATTTTTGACGTAAATAGTTACTTTAGTTCTTAAAATCAAAAGATTACCCAATCTTTATAGAATTTACTTTCACTGGATATATCGCCGCGGCTCGTGATGTAGGGGATTTGGGTGCTTTATCGCAAAATATGACCGTTTTTTCTGGCTTTGGGTGGTGGGTTCTTAAGATTCCTCCACTACGGTCGGAATGACAAAATTTTCAGTTTTGGTTGTGGGTTCTTAAGATCCTTCGATAAACTCAGGATGACATAGAGCGTGTTGTGGGTTCTTAAGATACTTTGATAAACTCAGGATGACCATCAATTTCTCGCACCTCGAAGCGAACTCGATCCTGATTCTCCTACCCCATCGCCAATGCCTTTTCAACAATTTCGGAAACATCTCTTGAAAGATCAGTTTTCTGCTGAATTTTCCCCAGGGCTTTTTTCATTTTAAGCTGTCTTGGCTGGTCATATTTTTTCCAGCGATTAAACACGCTTACCAGCCTCGCGCTAATTTGTGGGTTGATACTGTCCAGTTCAATTATTCGCTCTGCATACCAGTCATAGCCTGAGCCATCAGCCTGATGAAAAGCTGCTGTATTGGCTGCAAAAGAGGCCAGTAGCGATCGAACTTTGTTGGGATTGGTATGTACCATATCCGGATGTTCCCAGAGTTTTTTTACACGATCGAATGCCGCTTCGTCACCATTGATAGCTAACGACATAAACCATTTATCTAAAACCAGTTCATCATTTTTCCAACGTTGATAAAACAGCTTAGCCACTTTGTCCTCATTATTAGAATCAATCAATAATTGAAAAGTAGCCAGTTCATCTGTCATGTTATCTGGCTGACTGAAAATTGTGAGCGCTTTTTCTTCAGCAATAGACTCATTAGCCTGATGCATATAAAACAGGCAACCTGTAGCTAAACTGCGATAACCAATAGCTGCACTTTTATCACAATCCCATAAGTGTTCACGACAACTTTGGTAGACTTTTTCAAAAACATTGAATAATCGGACGGCAATGATTTTAATTAACCGTTTTCTGGCCTGATGCAATAACAGAATATCAATATTTTCAGCTTCCGCTTCTAACATGGAAATCGTAGGGATTTTTAAGGCTAATGCAGTAAAAGATGGATCGATATTCTCTGTTAATAATTTTTCTATTGCCCCGATAAGCGCATTTTCTATCTCGGTTTTTTCATCACTCTGATTATAAATAGCATAAACCGCTCTGGTCATCAGGGACTGACCTGCATCCCAGCGGGCATATTCATTACTGTCATTGGCAAATAAAAAAGCTAATTTTTTATTTGAGATTGTTCTATGTAATTTCACCGGTGCTGAAAAGTCTCTTAATACACTTATCGTCACCGGTGTATTCACCTGTTCAAATATAAATTGCTGCTTTGGTTCTTGTAAATCCAGCACAAACTCACTGGCTTTAAGCTGATTATAAACCACCTCTACATCATTGCCCTGTTCATCAACAAAAGCTACTTTAAGTGGAATATGAAAAGCGTTTTTTTGCTGTTGATCAGCAGTGGCTAAACACTGCTGGGACAATTCTAGCCGGAACTGTTTTTTATCTGCACTATAATTTTCAGCTTCTATGGTCACCTCGGGTGTACCCGACTGACAATACCAGTTGCGGAACTGGCTCAGATCATAATCGTTAGCATCTTCCATGGCTTTAACAAAATCTTCACAGGTCACCGCCTGGCCATCATGCCGCAGAAAATAACAGTCCATACCCTTTCTGAAACCCTCTCTACCTAACAGAGTTTGAATCATACGGATAACCTCGGCACCTTTATTATAAACCGTCACCGTATAAAAATTATTCATTTCAATATAGGAATCAGGTCGAATGGGGTGAGACATGGGGCCAGCATCTTCGGCAAATTGTACGCTTTTGATAACCTGTACATCTTCAATTCTTTTCACCGCTCTGGAATTCAAATCACTGGTAAATTCCTGATCACGGAAAACGGTGAGTCCTTCTTTTAAACTCAGTTGAAACCAGTCACGACAGGTAATGCGATTACCGGTCCAGTTGTGAAAATATTCATGGGCAATAACACTTTCTACGCCGAGAAAATCATCGTCCGTTGCGGTGTTGTTATCAGCCAGGACATATTTGGTATTAAACACATTCAGCCCTTTGTTTTCCATGGCGCCCATATTAAAATCACCCACGGCTACAATCATATAAATATCCAGATCATATTCTCGTCCGAAGCTTTCTTCATCCCACGCCATAGCTTTTTTTAACGATGCCATGGCATGATGGGTTTGTGCCAGTTTTCCTTTATCAACAAAGATCTGTAATTTAATTTTGCGATTACTCCGGCTGATAAAATGATCTTCGAGACAATCAAAATCACCGGCAACCAGAGCAAAGAGATAACTCGGTTTTGGAAAAGGGTCATGCCAGATAATTTTCTTTAAATTATTTTCAAGTTCAACTTCTTCTACTGGATTACCATTTGACAATAGCATTGGAAAACGATTTTTATCGGCAATAAGCGTTGTGGTAAAAACTGATAAAACATCCGGACGATCCAGATAGAAAGTAATACGCCTGAACCCCTCGGCTTCACATTGAGTACAAAATTTTCCATTGCTCAGGTACAGGCCATTTAAAGAAGTATTGGCCCGTGGATTAATTTTTACTTTTGAAGTCAGTACAAAGTTTTTTTGCCCAACATTAAATATTGTTACCCGATGGTTTTCATAGCAATAATCCCCTTCGGTCAACTCTTTCCCATCTAATTGAAGATGGAGCAAATCCAGTTGTTTGCCATGAAGTACTAATGATTCATTTCTCGTGTTTTCATTGGCAACAAAGTGCAAGGTGGATGTCACCAGAGTGGCTTCACTTTCCAGTTCAAAAACCAGTTCGGTTTTGCTGATACTATAAGCTACTGGCTGATAATCTTTCCGGTATTTTATTTTATTCTCAGGCTGAGTCTGTTGAATTGAGACTTCACTGGACATCTATTTTATTCTCCAAAATTTCAATTAGTACTTGTCTGCTTATTTATCGGTTTTCACCAGTTAGCTTCGCACTAAATAAGGTATTTCTGTCCATTTTGCGGATAAAAACAACATTTTACAAGCACCAATAAAATTTAATTGTGTTGATGTGTTAATGTTACTCTGGTATGACCAGTTAATTAAACATCTATACAAATGCCGTGCTCACCAGTATGATCGGCGCCGCAAATCACCGAATTTGATATAATGAGGATGAAATGTGTTTCCGCCAGTTTTGTTTAATCAATAAATACGGCTAAAACACAGCTGCCATCGGCATTACATAGAGGATACACCCTTGAAAAAAGTCGCAACATTTGAAATTGATTACCTTCAATATCTGGATAATGAAGGCGTTCCCATCTCAGACGAGCTGCCTTCTTTTGCAAAAGACTCCGATTTACTGCGTCAACTGTATTTTGATATGAATCTGTTAAGAGCATTTGATGCCAAGGCCTATGCCATGCAACGTACAGGAAAAATGGGCACCTACCCTGCTTCACTGGGACAGGAGGCCATTGGCATTGGTTATGGTAGTGTGATGAAAAAAGAAGATGTATTAGTACCTTATTACCGTTCCACCGGTGGTTTACTGCAACATGGGGTCACTATGACGGAAATTCTCACCTACTGGGGAGGAGATGAACGCGGCAGTGCTTTTAAAAACGCCCCGGAAGATCTACCCATAGCGGTACCCATCGCAACCCAGTGTTTAAATGCAGCCGGAGTAGCTACAGCCATCAAACTGAGAAATCAACCCAGAGCTGTAGTAACCGAAATAGGCGAAGGCGGCACCTCCAAAGGTGATTTCTATGAAGCCATAAACGTTGCCGGGATCTGGAAATTAGGCGTGTTATTTGTTGTTAATAACAATCAGTGGGCTATATCCGTACCCAGTGAAATTCAGACGGCAACCCAAACCTATGCACAAAAAGCCATTGCGGCGGGTATTCCCTGCCTGCAGGTTGACGGTAATGACATACTGGCGGTAAGAGAAGCCTCTGATATCGCTTTAAAAAGAGCGCGTAAAGGTGAAGGCGCAACGCTGATTGAATATATCAGTTATCGATTATGTGACCACACTACCGCTGATGATGCCAGCCGCTATCGCGATGACAAAGAAGTAAAACAGGCCTGGAAAAATGAGCCCATCTTACGCTTAAGAAAATACCTGCAATCGCTGGATATCTGGAGTGAAGCCGACGAAGAGACCATGAGTCTTGAGATAACCAATCAGGTGAATCAGGCAGTGGAAGAGTTCAGTAAAATGCCAAAACCCGAGCCGGTGGAAATGATTGACTATATCTATGCCGAACTGCCTGAGATCTATCAGGATCAGCGTGAAGAATTACTCAAAGGAGGTGCTTAATATGCCCGTAGTAACTTTGATTGAAGGCATAAATATGGCCATTGCCTATGAACTGGAGCACGATGAAAATATTGTGGTACTGGGTGAAGACGTTGGCGTTAATGGTGGCGTGTTCAGAACCACTGATGGCCTACAGAAAAAATTTGGTGAAGACCGCGTGATTGATACACCTCTTGCCGAATCCATGATAGCAGGACTGAGTGTTGGTATGGCTACCCAGGGTATTAAACCTGTAGCTGAAATGCAATTTCTGGGGTTTATCTACTCGGCACTGGATCAGATCATCACCCAGGCTGCGCGAATGAGAAACCGAACCCGTGGCCGGCTCAGTTGCCCCATGGTCATCCGCGCCCCATTTGGTGGTGGTATTCATGCCCCGGAACATCATTCCGAAAGCACTGAAGCACTTTTCACTCAGATCCCGGGAATAAAGGTGGTTATCCCTTCTAATCCAGGTAGAGCCTATGGTCTCATGCTGGCTGCCATGCGTGATCCCGATCCGGTGATCTTTCTGGAACCGAAGCGGGTTTATCGGTTGTTAAAACATGAAGTTGAAGATGACGGCGAAGCCTATCCACTGGAGATGTGTTTTGTGGATCGTGAAGGTGATGATATTACCCTGGTCAGCTGGGGAGCAATGATGCACGAAACCCTGTTGGCAGCCGATGCTCTGGCTAAAGAAGGTATTCAGGCTGATGTTATTGATGTGGCCACGGTCAGTCCCCTGGATATGCCGACTATCCTGGAGTCGGTGGCAAAAACTGGCAGATTGATGATAGTCCAGGAAGCCCCAAAATCCGGTGCTTTAGGCTCAGAAATTGCCGCAGAAGTCGCCGAAAAAGGTATCATGCATCTGCTGGCACCCATTGCCCGTGTTTCAGGTTATGACACGGTTATGCCTTACTACAAGCTTGAAAAAATCTACATGCCCAGCGTTGCAAGAATTGTCTCGAAGGCCAGAGCACTGATGGAGTATGTATGAAAACCTTTAACTTACCTGATTTAGGCGAAGGCCTGCCCGATGCGGAAATTGTCAACTGGTTAGTCAAAGAAGGCGACACCGTCAGTATTGATCAACCTATGGTGGAAATGGAAACCGCCAAAGCGGTAGTGGAAGTCCCCTCACCTTTTAATGGTGTCATCAGTCACTTTCATGGCCAGCCCGGTGATATTATCTTAACCGGGGCACCATTAGTTGATATCGACACCGGGGAAAACAGCCCGCTCCCAGAGAGTAAAACTGAATCCTCAGTGCAATCGGAAACACAAGCTGCAGCTGTTGAAAAGGAAGGATCTGAAACCTTGTCGGCAACTGCTGAAGACATTGAAATATTTAATTTACCGGATCTGGGTGAAGGCTTACCCGATGCGGAAATCGTCAACTGGTTAGTCAAGCAGGGCGATAAAGTGAGCTTACACCAACCCATGGTGGAAATGGAAACTGCTAAAGCGGTAGTGGAAGTCCCCGCGCCTCATGATGGCTTTATCCATCAGTTATATGGACAGGCTGGCGATATAATTAAAACCGGCGAACCTCTGGTCAGTTTTACAACCTCTGTGCTGAAACAGGCTTCAACGGGTAGTGAAAAACCGAAAGGCCGCAAAGATGCCGGTACCGTAGTGGGCACGGTGGAAGTGGGAAATACGGTCACCGCTGAAAAAACCTCGACAGTCGCCGGCAGCCAGGCAAAAATCACACCGGTCATTAAAGCGCTGGCAAGAAAATTAAAAGTCGATCTGAGTACTATTAAACCCACAGGAAAAGCTGGCGCTATTACACAAGCCGATGTAAAAAATGCTGCAAAAAATCGCACTACATCCCCGTCTAAAGCACCTGAAACTATCACCAAAGCTATGGTTTCATCAAACACTCATAAGCCGTTATCCTTTAGAGCTTCACCTGCCGTTAGAGCCCATGCCGGACGTCTTGGTGTCAATTTGCAAAATTGTCAGGCTTCAGGGCCCAAAGGCAGTATTACCAAAGCCGATGTGGATAATGCGCTGAATCAGCCTGAACATCCTTCAGCAAGCACTGCTCAGACAGCTGCGCCCAGACCTGTAGCACCCACAGTTCACCTCAGTGGTGATGCTGAAGCCGTCAGAGGTGCCAGACGTGCCATGGCCCAGGCCATGACGGCTTCTCATCAGAGTGTTGTTCCGGTGACATTAATGGATGATGTGGATATCAGCAGTTGGCCCAGAGGTACTGATGCCACGGCAAGAATGTTACGCGCCATCTGTTATGCCAGCAAGGTTGAACCCGCTCTGAACGCCTGGTTTGATGGCGACAAAATGGAGCGGATTTTACATCCACATGTTCACGTAGGTATTGCCGTCGATACACCCGCAGGTTTGTATGTTCCGGTTTTAAAAAATGCCGATAGCCAATCGGCGGCAGATACACGTCAGGAACTGAATCGATTGATGCAGAGCATTGAAGCAAAAACCATTAAGCCCGGGGAGCTCACCGGTGGAACCATTTCATTATCCAATTACGGTACTATTGCCGGTAGATATGGCACACCAGTGGTCACTCTGCCACAGGTAGCCATTTTAGGAGCAGGTCGTTACCGGGATGAGTTGAAAATCAGCGATAATGGTATCAGCAAACACCGCATGTTACCTCTGTCGCTGAGTTTTGATCACAGGGCCTGTACCGGCGGAGAAGGTGCAAGATTCCTCGCGGCCTTGATGACCGATCTGCAGTCTGCTGTTTGATGTTTATGCCTACATGAACAGCTTGCTCTCGCCAGAAAAGCTTCGCAGCCTTACCGTTTATCTGGTTTCCGTGGTCAGTGGTTTTGTTATTATGGGGGTTGAACTGCTGGCTGGCAGGTTGCTTTCACCTTATTTTGGTAGCAGCATCTATGTCTGGGGCAGTATCATTACCATTTTCATGCTGGCCCTTTCCATCGGTTATCTCACCGGTGGGCGTTGGTCAACACGCTCCCCTTCTTTAAAAAAGCTCTCTTTTTTATATTTTCTGGCCGCATTACTATTGCTGCCCATCCCGTTATTTGCCCAGAGTATTATGGAAAAACTGTTTCTGCTGGTTGAAGATCCCCGATACGGTTCACTATTAGCCTCGGCATTATTATTTCTACCTGCCACCATCATTATGGGAATGATAGCACCCTATGCCGTTCGCCTGTTGGCACTGACCACCGAACAAACCGGACTCACAGCTGGCCGACTGTATTTTGTATCCACTCTGGGGAGTGCTGTAGGTACTATTGCCACGTCCTTTTATCTGGTGGCCTGGTTTACCCTGCCGCAGATCTTCAGTAGTTTTATTACAGCCTTACTTATCAGCGCCGCTTTATTACTATTTTATCCACACTCGCAAAATTCGTCACATTAAAGCTGGCCATCCAGCCAAATCTTAAAAGAGAAACTTTCTGAAATAGTATTCGCTGATGGATTACATTTACGTTATTATTTAATTATTCTAACGATTTGATTATATAGCGCTAATAAAAATGAAAATGGATCGTCTGATTTTAAGCCTCATCTTTCTGCTGTTTTTTGTCCTTCCTACAAAAATTCTGGCAAAAAATATCCACAAAGAACATTCTCTTTATCGAAATATTCTGGTGACGCAACAGGATGGCAGACGCTGTATGCGTTTTACACTTAGACACGACAGAGAACAGAATCAGAGTTGTTATTTACTCAAACAGCCCCGAAAACTGGTATTTGATTACACAAAATTAGCGATGATTGGCGCAGTAGCTCGACCGGATGCTAACAAAATTCTTATCATCGGTCTGGGAGGTGGCTCATTAGTCAACGCCTATCACTATTTGTTCCCTGACGCGCAGATAACCTCAGTTGAAATTGACCCGGCTGTGATCAAAGTGGCAAAAGACTATTTTCATTTGCCGGAGGAATCCTGGCATACCATTGTTGCCAGAGATGCCAGGATTTTTGTTAAACGCCAACTTCTTAAAAAAGCATCCTACGATATTATTATTCTTGACGCATTCAACGGTGATTATATTCCAGAACACCTGATGACCAGAGAGTTTTTTAGAGAAATAAAAAAGCTGTTGACTAACAAAGGAATTGCGCTGTCAAATACTTTTGCAACCAGTAAACTTTATCACAGTGAGTCTGCTACTTATGCAGATGTGTTTGGCAACTTTGTAGAATTAAAGGGTATTTATTCTGGCAATAGAATCATCACCGTGGTCAAAAATGGAGAAATTCTGAAAAAGCAACTTAAGCAAAATCTCCAACAATTTA
>DRNA01000055.1 GCA_011322365.1 Aeromonadales bacterium
CAGCAAAAGCCAATGGCCTCACGCCATTTAACTACCTGGTATTTTTAATCGAAGAGCTACCTAAACAACCCAAAGATCTGGATTACCTGATGCCCTGGAATGTTCAAGTGAAAACCGTCATCTGAAATCAGGTGCCTTTTACTGGACGTTTACTATCCAAGGGTTCTTAAATGCTCCAAAAATAGATATCCTGTAAGAAATAAAAATGCCGCTCACCTTAAGTGAACGGCATTAGCTTGTTAAAAGCCCCTTTAAATCATCGACCTGATGTACTATTGAAAGCTAATACTCCAGGAATCGATAAAGCCGGTATCACCACGGTAAGCATCATAAACCTGTAATTTCCAGGTTCCACTTGATTCTACGCCAGCTGCATTTACAGAATACGTCTGTAAAACATTATCTGCTGAATCTGAAGAATTAGTGTTTTTCAGTACGACACTTGAGCCTGTTGGAGACACCAGTGTGATTTTTAAATCACCACGGTAAGTGTGCTTAATATCAACATCAATACTCACTGTACCCGAATCGCCCGTTCTATCTACCGCAATATTACTGGTAGATGTTCTACGATCTCGAATTGTGACATTATTGCTATTGGTAAAAGTTGCAGCACCACCGCCACCACCACCGCCGGTCGCTTCAGTAAAGCTTCCTACAAGGCTCACACCGCTATAAGCAGAGTAACCACGGATCATGACATAGTATGTGCCAGTCTGTGCCGAGCTAATGGGACAACTTTCACTATTACCGGCAACATAGGGTCTACAGTCATAAGAGGAAGTTGTGGGTGCGCTTCCAAACTTTACATACATGTCCGCATCGCCTGTGCCACCACTCATATCAAAACTAAGAGCAGTTGCTCCAGCAGGAACATCCATAGTGTAGTTGGTTTCAGAACCCGTCGCGCCGGCTATTCCGGTAACAGCAACGCCATTAGTCAAAACATTATTTCCTGGAGGAGGTGGTGGTGGAGGGGTTCCGCCGCCGTCACAACCATTATCCAGATAAGCTTTTGCCGCTGCTGCCTGAACAATACCAAACCCATAAAAATTATCCCGGCCAGCTGCTCCACGATCTTCTGCAGTAGCATTTAAGGCATCACGAATATTTTGTGCAGAACAATTAGTATGATAGGACCAGACCAAAGCTGCTACACCTGCAACATGCGGTGTTGCCATAGACGTACCACTAATCGTATTGTAGGTATTACCTTTCCATGTTGATTCTACATTAACACCAGGAGCAGCAATTTCAACCTGAGAGTTAAATTGAGAAAATGAAGCCACATTTTTTGCACTATCAACGGCGGCAACAGACATAATTGAAGAGTAAGAAGCCGGATAAGACAAACTGCTATTACCCGCATTACCTGCTGCAGCTATAGAAAGCACGCCATTTGCGTAAGCATTATCAAAAGCTGCCTGTTCAGTCGCACTGGAAGCACCACCGCCCAGACTCATACTGATGACATTTGCGCCCTGTGCCACACATTCATTCACACCATCAACCAGATCCGAACCAAAAGCCCAGGTACCTGTGTCATCAAATACCTTAACCATATGGATAAACAGATGATCACCAGGGTTGACACCAACTACACCCACGCCATTACCACCTATAGCAGCAATGGTTCCTGAAACGTGAGTTCCGTGCCCGTTTCCATCATTAAACCAGTCTCCGGTTGCCGGCTTACTGAAACCCGTTACCGTTGCAGAAGGCAAATCTTCATGGCCCAAAGAATAGCCCGTATCCATAATACAGACTTTACGGTTACTTACCAGAGAGTCAGAAACCTGATTGGCCTGTACCATACCAATACCATAAGGTGTACTCTCCGCCATTAAAAAACGTTTAGGGTCAATTTCAACATATTCAACGCCAGGGTCAGCTTCTATAGCAACCGCCTGACTGGCAGTCATCATTACAGCAGAGGCATTAGCTCCCCTGATTTTTAATTTTTCGGTAGCTCCAATTTTCTGCAATATATTTACCTGGGATGTTCTCTGTTGTTTAGATGAGATCCCTGTCTGACTTCTGAATTTAACGATATAACGTCTTTCAGATTGAGCTCTGTCAATTCTCTGTTGAGCTCTGTTGGCTAATATAGAATCTAAATCCCTGTCAATATCATAGACTCTGCCAGGTGCTACGGCTGATGCCGGAATTGAAGTCACTGCAAGAGCAACAGCACTGGCACATAAAGCCTTCTTAAATAGAAATTGCATTAATATCTCCCTCCCCGAATAGCTATTCAGGAGTGTAGTTATAGTGAAAGGATCAAGGTTCAATTTTTCAGTTTATAGGTGTATTTCTTGATCCCTGTGGAATTGTCAAAATTCTAACAAGTAACTGTAACAAAACATTACCCAAAAAAATGACCCAACGAGACTATCAAATGACAATGAAAAAAAAGTGTGATTATTACCAATTTCTACTTATTTTTTATACTTTATTGTTATATGCTTATACCTGAAAAGCATATCAAATAACCTTTAAATTCTTAAAAAACTTAAGATTATTAAATAATATCAATAGGATAATAAAAATGAGTTTGTTGGCATTTAAATTAAACACTAAATTAAATCAACCGTTTGTTTTAAAATTATTGCAGTTGACCAAAGTACAGGAAATAGTCTATCGAAGATAAAAATTGCTAATATTTTTATCCCATCTGAGATACGTAAACAACTAAAACAATGGTCTGTTGACCTGGAGCACTTAATCTATTCCAGGCACAGCTTTCGGATACCAAACAAAAACCCGCCGCAGCGGGTTTTATTGCACCAATTTAAAAATCTACAAAATCCTGGGGTCCAACTCGCCCGCTGCATAACGAGCGGTCATAGCTTCAAGGGTAATGGGTTTAATCTTACTGGCATTTCCTGCAGCCCCAAAGGCTTCGTATCGGGCCTTACAGATGGATGACATGGCATCGGTTGCTGCCTGCAGGTATTTCCTCGGGTCAAATGCCTTGGGATTTTCCGCCATATAACGTCTGATGGCGCCAGTGGATGCCATGCGTAAATCGGTATCAATATTGACTTTTCTGACACCGTGTTTAATACCTTCCTGAATTTCTTC